>JAHFBW010000240.1 GCA_023249845.1 Candidatus Eiseniibacteriota bacterium | reverse complement strand
GAGGGCAGGGATCTCACGGCGTTCCACCTGGTTCACCTGGCCCCGGGCGCTGACCTCGAGGCGGCGCTCGGGACGCTTCGCGCGCTGCCCGACGTGGCCTCGGCCGACCCGATCGCGCTGTTGCCGGTCTCGGCACTGCCCAACGACTCGCTCACGTTCGCCACGTTCTGGCTGTACAAGGATCAGCCCGCGCGCACCGACATCCGCGCGCCGGAAGCCTGGCAGGTCACCACAGGCGACACGTCGATCGTGGTGGCGGTGCTCGACACGGGTGTGATCCCGTGGCATCCCGACCTGGGCGGTGTGGGGGGCGAGCGTGGCCAGATGTGGGCGAACTGGGCGGAACGCGGCGGCGTCCCGGGCGTGGACGACGACGGCAATGGCTACGTGGACGACGTCGCGGGCTGGGACTTCGTCTCGAATGCCGTGGACCATTCGGCGGGTGAGGACTGGCAGTTCGAGGACAACGACCCGAACGACTGGGGCGGACATGGCACGGCCATCGCGGGCATCATCGGCGCGATCGCCGGGAACGGTATCGGGCTCGCGGGCGTTGCACCCAAGGTTCGCATCATGCCGGTACGCATGGGCTGGATGCAGAGCGGCGGGATACCGCCCACCGGTCTCGTGGACATGTCCTATGCCGCGCGCGCCGTCGACTACGCCACACGCATGGGCGCGTCGGTCCTCAACTGTTCGTGGCAGTCGCAGAACACGAGTGGACTCGATGCGGCCGTCGCCAACGCGACGCGCAAGGGCGTGATCGTGGTGAACGCCGCGGGCAACTTCGGCACTGGCTTCACCTATCTCGGCCAGCGCGAGGACGTCATCGCGGTGAGCGCGACGGATTCGAACGACGTGGTCTGGGGCGGCTCGGTCATCGGCCCATGGGTGGACCTTTCAGCGGCGGGCGTCAGCCTCACCTCCACGATGTTCGCGTTCCCGCGCGGCGCCACCACCGACAGCATCCTGGGCCGCACGCCGGGCTACCGTGGGTTCATGAACGGCACGTCGTTCGCGGCGCCGCAGGTGGCGGGCGCGGCGGCGCTGCTGCAGGCGCAGCGGCTCGCTCAGGGCGTGGACCCGCTCACACCCGCCGGCATGAATCTCCGACTGCGCGAGACCACTGACGATATCAGCGCGCTCAACCCGTTCGTGCCCACGGGCTATGGCACGGGTCGCCTGAACCTCTACCGCGCGCTCACGGAGCCCGTGCGCTCGCTCGCGATCCGCGGACGCGCCCGCTCGGTCGGACCGCCGGTCGTGGTCAACTACAACACCGGGCGGTCCCGCGTGGTGTACGCGATGAGCGATCGCTCGATCGTCGCATACGATGGTGCAACCGGAGACACCGCCTGGGTGCGCACGCTGCCCGCGCCGCCCGCGGGGCAGCTGGCCGCGGCGGAGTTCGGGCAGCCCGTGGGGGTGCTGCTCGCGGTCGGTACCACGACGGGTTCGGTGTTCGTGCTTCACGACGACGGCCGGCCGGTCTCAGGTTGGCCCATCGTGGCGCAAGCGGGCATGAACCTCTCCTCGGGCGCGGCGTTCGCCGACGTCAACGGCGACGGTGTCCCGGACGTTGTCGCGGCCGGCACGGCGGTGAGCGGCAGCAAGCTCTGGGTCTGGGATGCGTTCGGGCAGCCGCTCGCGGGCTTCCCGTTCGACCCCGGCATCGCGGGCATGTCCTCACCGGCGCTCGCTGACTTGGACGACCAACCGGGAGACGAGATCGCGTTCACGGACGCCACGGGTGCGCTGCGTGCCGTGCGTGGGGATGGCACCGAGCTTGCCGGCTTCCCTTCGGCCGCCGCCAGCGCGGCACGCGCGCCGGTCATCGCGCGGCTGGGCATGCCGGGCACGCCCGCGAGCGTGCTGCTGGCCTCGGCGGGGCAACTTGCCGCGTACGCCGCCGACGGGTCCGTGCGCTGGAGCGTCGCGCTCGCGGGTACGCCGGTGCAGGACCCGGCGCTCGGTGACCTCGATGGCGATGGCGTGGACGAGATCGTGATCGCCACCGCCACGCCGAACGCGATCGACGTACGCGACTCGAGCGGCGCGACGTTCACGGGCCGGCCCGGCTGGCCCGCCTCGCTCGCCACACCGGCGCAGGGCCCGCCACTCGTGGGCCCGCTCGCCGCGGCACATGGGCCGGGCGTGCTGCTGTTTCGCACCGGCGGGCTCACCGCGTTGGACGACAGCGCGCACGTGCTCGCCGCGTTCCCCAAACCCGGCGGCGCGGGACTGTTCGCGACGGTCGCGGATCTGGACGGCGACGACGGGACCGAGCTGGCAGCGGGTGCCGCACTCGCGGACTCGAACGTCTACACGTACGACGCGGGGCCCGCGACGTGGTCCGCGGCACTCGCGCACTGGCCCACGCCGCGTGGCGACAACGCCCGCACGGCGAGCCACGCCACAGGCACGCCCGGCCCGTTCGTGGTGGATCGCGTGCGCCCGGCGCCGGTGATGACGCTGGAGGCGCAGGCGCTGGGCACCACGACCGTGCGCGTGCGCTACGTCGTCACGGGTGACGACAGCCTCACCGGAACCGCGTCACGCGCGGCGTTGCGACGCGCGCCGTTCCCGCTCGACGAGTCCAACTTCCAGGCGGGCGCCCCCGTGCCGACACCGACACCCGGACCGGCGGGCAGCGCCGACACCGTGATCGTGGCGCTACTGCCCGAAGGCTCCACGTGGTGGTTCGCGATGCGCATGGCGGACGACGCGGGCAACGTGAGTGCACTCTCCATGCCCGACACCGCGGCGCTCCCGGGCTTGGCGCCCGCCGCCATCGCTGACCTGCGCTCTCTCTCCGTGGCTGAGAGCACGGTGGTGCTCACTTGGACGGCCACCGGCGACGACGGCGACCAGGGCCGGCCGCAGGGCTACATCATCTCGGCGTCGCCGCAACCGCTCGACGCGGGCAACGTGGACGCCGCACCCGTCCAGTTTCGGCGGCCGGCATTCCACGACGCGGGCATCGGCGAGACGACGTTGGTGGCGCGACTCACGCCCGGGCGGCGCTGGCGATTCGCCGTGCGTGGCGAGGACCGTGCAGGGTCGGTGGGTGCCATCTCCAACGTGCTCGAGGTGGTCACTCCCGTGGGCGGGGCGATCGCCGGCATCGCCGGCGTGGCGCTGGCGCCGCGACCGATGCCTGCCACGGGCGACGTCGTCGTGGACTGGCAGGGCGATGGGTCAGCGACCGCGACGCAATGGCTCGTGGTGTTCGATCTCTCAGGCCGCGAGCGACGCCGCATCGCGCTAGGCGCCGAGCCCGGAGGCTCCTACACGTGGGACGGCCGGGACGGAGACCATCGTCTCCTCCCGGCCGGCCTCTACTTCATCCGACTTCTGAGCGGTGCGCGCCACGCGGATTCCCGCGTGGTGTTCATCCGTTGAACGGCGCCTTCCGAAACGCTCAGTTGTCGTCCGCATGACCCGGATCCGGGTCGTCCGTGGGCTGCAAACCTTCCCAGCCGGCGCGCGTCACCGGGATGGGTGGCGTGAACGCGCTCGGCACGCCATTGGTGCCGACGGCGCGGAGCCGGTAATACTCCGTCGTGGGTGCCGAGACGATCGCCAGCAGGAGGGCGTCGGTCGAGGCATCCACCGTCGTCAGGATGGTGCTGACACCCCCCGGTGTACTGGAATAGTGCACCTCGTAGCTGGCGACACTGGCCGAAGCGCTGGGATCCCACGCGAGCCAGTCGCGCTGCGTCGGCACGTCGTGACTCGCATGGAAGTTCGCCGGCGTCTGCGGCGGCGAGAGATCGGTGGGACTGTTGATGGACGAGGAGCCGCCCGAGTTGCAACCCACGAGCGCGAGGGTCAGGGCGCCGAGGAAGAGCGCCGAGCGAAGCTGATGACGGGGCTTCACGGAAACCTCCAAGAGGAATGGCGGAACCGGCGGGTGCTGGCCTGCTGGCCAAAGTCCCTGGCCCCGACGACGACCGTGAGGTCCGCTCTGCAACCGCGGTGCCAGACGCATCCAGGAGGGGTGCACGGCGCATGACCCACGCATTGACACGGACTAAGCAGCGCTTGGCCGGATGCCCCAACGATGCGCATCGCGTGACCGGCTGCGTCATGCAACGTCACGCCGCGGCGGTCATTGCGTGCTGCTCGCGGTCGGGTGTGTTGGCGCTCCTCCTCTTATATGGGGGGCCCGCCGGGGTCGCCCGGGCGGACCTGTATGGCTCGCCCCTCGGCTGGCCGCTGCCCGGGAGACCGCCGGTCATGAGCGGTGCGTTCGGCGAGCCGCGCTCCAACCACTTCCACGCCGGGCTCGATCTCTCGACGCGACAGCGCGTGGGCGCCGAGGTGCACGCGCCCGCCGCGACGTGGGTCGAACGCGTGCGCGCCTCGGGTGGGGGCTATGGACGCTCGATCTACCTGCGCAGCGAAGACGGTCGGCTGATCGTGTTCGGCCACTTGGACGCGTTCTCCGCGGACGTGGCGACGTACGTGGACTCGGTGCAGCGCGCCACGGGCGAGTACGAGCAGGATCTGCGGCTGCCCGCGCAGCGCTTCCGGTACGCGGCCGGCGCGCGCGTCGGCTGGAGCGGCCAGAGTGGCGCGGGCCCGCCGCACCTGCACGTCGAGGTGCGACACGGCGACTTCGCGTTGAATCCGCTGCTCGCGGGGCTCTCCGTTCCGGACACCGTGCCGCCCAAGCTCGAACGCTTGGTGCTGGAGCCGCTGGACGAGCGCTCGTGGGTGGAACGTGGCGCGTCGCCGCGCTCGTACGGCCTCGGCGCCGGCGCCGACACGCTGCTCGTGGAGGGCCGTGTGCGCCTGACGCTCAAGGCGAGCGACGCCACGAACGCTTCGCGGAAGCTGCCCGTGCGCACGGTGGGTGCTCGCTGGGGCGACGCATGGGTCGAGTGCCGGATGGATTCGGTGTCGTGGGCGGGTGAGATGGGGCAGCTCGATTGGCTCGTGGATCGCGGCCGCGTCACGGGCAGCGACGGCGTGATCCTCGACGCTCCGGCCGGCTGGCGCCCGCGCTTCCTGCGCAGCTCGCGCCCGGACGACGCGGCCGTGGAACTCGTCGAGGTGGCACCCGGCGCGCCGGCGCGGCCGCTCGAGCTGTTCGCGATCGACGCCGCGGGGCACGAAGTGACACGCCGCATCTGGCTGCGCGGGCCGGGTGAATCCGAACGCGGTCCCGCGAGGCAGGCTTCGCCGCGCGGGGCGCCTATCCGACATTCGAAGCGCACGCGAGCCCGGACCCCCACGACGGCGCCGCTTCCGCGCTGGACGTTCGCGATCCTGCCCGACGAGCGCGTGCGCGTGCGCGTGAAGGCCGCGCCCGCGGGCCTGCACGACGTGCGCATCGAACGCGGGGCCGCGCGCCCGCTGCCCGAGGACGTTGCAATCGCCACCTGGGATGGTGCGGCATGGTGCGCGGTTTTGAACGTGAGCGGCATCCCGGAC
>JAHFBW010000239.1 GCA_023249845.1 Candidatus Eiseniibacteriota bacterium | reverse complement strand
ACATTCAGCTCCGCAATGAAGCGGCAGCCAGGCGCGTACTGGCGCTGGCGCGCATGAAGGGGGCGGACTGGAACAAGCTCGTCAAGCTCCACTCCGTCGACACGCTGACGCGCGAGAACGGTGGCGCGCTGGGGACCACGACGCGCGAGGGCGGATTCGCCGGGTTGGGCGCCCAGCCCGCGCTCGCGGAATCCGCGATGGCGCTGGGCACGGGCAAGATCGGCGGCCCGTTCAAGACCGACCACGGCTGGCACGTGCTAAAGGTTGACAACGCGCGCGCGGAATCCACCCGGGACTTCGACCAGGTGCGGAGCTTCATCGTGCGCCAGTTGGGCCAGGAGCGGACGCAGCACTTCTACCAGGACCAGGTGGCGCGCATCAAGGCGCAGTACAAGGTGACGCCGGACTCCGCCGCGATCCGCAATTGGATGTCGGCGAAGAAGTCGGCGCGCGAGATGTTCCAAGACGCGCAGGTGGCGGGCGACGCCGCGACCCGGATCGCTGCGTACCGCAAGGTCGTGGACCTCTACCCCAACGCCGACGTCACGCCGCAGGCGCTGTTCATGGTTGGCTTCATCCAGTCCGAGGAGCTCAAGGACCACGATGCCGCCGAGCGCGTGTTCCGCGAGCTGCTCCAGCGCTATCCCAAGTCCGAGCTGGCCTCGTCCGCGCAGTGGATGGTGGATCACATGCGCACTGAGGACGTGCCCGAGTTCCTCAAGGCCGACTCCTCGAGCGCCACTCCCAAGAAGGCAACCACGAAAGACGGTGGCGGCAGGTTGTGAAAGTCATCGAGGTCGCGGTCCACGGGCTCGGGACCGAGCCGAAGACCCAGCAGCACGTCGTCGTGCTGCGCGAGACCGATGGCACGCGCGTGCTGCCCATCTTCGTGGGCCCGTGCGAGGCGCAGGCCATCGCGCGCCTCTTGAAGCACGAGTCATTCCCGCGTCCGCTCACGCACGATCTGCTGGCACTGCTCGTGGAAGGACTGCACGCCAAGGTGACGCGCGTCGTCATCACCGAGTTGCGCGACGGCACGTACTTCGCCTCGCTGTTCCTGGGCCGCGGGCAGGAGGTGCTGTCGGTGGACGCGCGGCCGAGCGATTCCATCGCCGTAGCGCTGCGCACCCAGGCCCCGCTCTACGTGAACGAGGACCTGCTCCAGTCGCCGCCCGAGCGCCCGGCGGTCTCTGACGAGCCCGACGAGCCGAGTGGTCCGCCCTCGCCCGAGGTGCCGCTCACCGACGAGCAGAAGGCCGAACAGCTCCGCCGCTACCTCGAGAACCTGGATCCCGAGGACTTCGGCAAGTTCCAGATGTGAGCCACGCTGCTCGGGTGCTGCTCGCGTCGGCCGCGTGCGCCGCGCTGTGGCTGGCCTCGTCCGCGGCGGCGCCGTCGCGCCGAGGCGCGCTATCCGCGGTGGAGGCCGAGCGCTGGCTGCTGGGCCCGGGCTCCACGCTTCGGGACAGAAGCGTCGCCGACTGGGCGCGAGACGCAGCGCTCGACGACCTGCTGTGGCTGCTGCGGCATCCGTCGGCGGCCCTGGGGAATGCAGAGCCGGCGCTCGTGGACGCGGCGCTCCTACGCACGCCGGCGACGCGAACCGAGCTCCGCCAGCGATTGCTTGCACGCCGCGCCGCCGTGGTGCCGCGCGTGCTCCGGAAGGGGGAAGCGCCGCTGCCGTCGCTCGAGGCGCTCAGACCCTGGGCCAGCGTCTATCGCGTGTGCGCGATCCTCCCCGACCAGGGCGAGTACGCGGGCTACTCGCGCGCGGTGCGCCTGGCGCTCGCCGAAGGGCTGCGCGCGGACCGGCCAGCGGAGGCTCATCCGATCGAGCTCGATACGCTCGGCACGGGTGAGGGCGATCCCGCGCGCGTCGCGGCGGCGTTCGAGTCAGCGCGCCCGAGTGCTGACGTGCTCGTCGGCGAACTCCTGAGCGGCCCGACGCTGGCGCTCGCCACCGCCGCCGGCGTCACGGGACAGACGCTCGTCTCGCCCACGGCCACCGACGAGCGCATCGGCCGCGTGGGCTCGAGAGTGTTCCAGGTGGGACCCGGTGCCGCAGCGCGCGCCCGCTCACTCGCCGACGTCGTGCTGGGCCGCACGCCGCACACGGTCGCCATCTCGGGTTCGCCGGCCGGCGTCCGGGGCGCTTTCGCCGATGCGTTCGCGGCCGAGGTGGTGGCGCGCGGCGGCAAGGTGGTGCGTCGCGAGTCGGCGCGCTCGGTCCCGAGTGAAGTCGCGGCCCATGTGCGATTACTCAAGGAGTCCGCGGCGGACGTGCTGTTCTGGGACGGTCCGGCGCGCGACGCCGAGGCGCTGCTGCGCGGCCTCGCCGCGGAAGGCGCGGCGGTGCGCCTGTGCGGCGGGCCCGCACTGTCACCCGAGGGCATGCGCCCGAACGCGCGAGCGCTGCTCGAGGGCGTGGCGTGGGTGGCGGAGGACTGGCGGCTCCCCGCACCGCTTCGCAGCCGACTCGATTCGCTGGCGGCCGTGGCCGGCGTGCGCGGCGGCACGCTGTGGACGCAGGGCTTCCTCGCGGGCCGCGCCATTGCCGCGGCGATCGACGGCGGCGCACGCACGTCCGAAGAGGTGGCGCGCGCGCTCCGGAATCGCGACCCCGGCGCCGCGGCGGCCGGACTCCTGGACGCCAGGAGCGCTGGCGCCACGCTGCCCGTGTTCGTGGTGAGCGGCGGCCGGACGGTGGAGCGGCTGGCGTCTCAGTAGAGCGAGAACGCGATCCGGTACGCGGCCCACACGCGTCGCGCGTGATCGTCCACCTTGTACGGGCGATACCGGCACTCGAGGATCGCCTTCGCCGCCGCGGTTTCGAGCAAGGGCTCGCGTGTACCACCCACGATCTGGATCTGGAGCACGGCACCGGTGGTGTCCACGAGTGCCAGCACCTCGACCACGCCCTCGATGCTCTTCTGCCTCGCTTCCTCGGGATAGTCGGGACGCACGAGCCGCTCGATGATCAGGTCCTCCGAGCGTACGACCGGTCCCTCGAGCGCCAGCATGCGCGCCTTGGCGAGCAGGTCGTCCTCGTCGAGGCCGAGTCCCGGTACGCGCTTGAGCTGGGGTTCGGCCTGAGGATGCGATGACTGGTTCGCGGGCTTCTTCCCCCCCTTGCGGGACTCTGCAGTTAGATAGGTGATCTCGTAGAGTCCCGGCGCCTCGCGCTCGGCAAGCTCTTCCAGGCGGATGCGCTCCACCCACTGGGTCGGTCCCTCGAACCCGAATCGCTTGGGGTCGTCCAGCACTTCGGACACCATGCGCCGGCCGGCAAGCCACAGCACGAGTCCGAACCCCACCGAGGCCACGAGCAGAATGGTGGCGACACGCCGGCGGTTGGCGGCGTACTCCCCGAAGAACGTGTCGATTCCGTGTATGAGGGGATGCGGCATGGGCGCTGGACCCCGGGCGAGGACGCTGTCACTGCCAGCCCGGTCAGCGCGGCACTCGCAACACGCGTCCGCGTTCCGAGTCTAACAGAACCGCGCGCAGGGGCGCGCGAACATCCTCGACCTCGATGGGGAGTGAACCCGGTTCTGTGCGCGCGAATCGCGCCACACCGGACGAGTCGGTGGCCACGACGAGCGCGGCGCCAAGACGCACCGTCGCGGCGGGAAGCGGTCCGCCTTCCGCCGTGAGCACGCTGAGCGAATCGATGGTCCACTCCGGCGTGTCCGCGCGTCCGGCGCCCTCGATGGCGAGTTCGCGCGCGAGCGCCACGTAGAGCGCGTATGCCTCGGCGCGCAGCCGGCCGGCGGACAGGAGCTGTGTCTCGGCGCTGTCGGTGCGGGCGAGGTTCACGTAGAGCGCCACGGCGCTCACCTGTGCGATCGGATACTTGGAGGACTCCCCCACGCGTGGCGACGGGAGCCCGAAGTCGGCGAGCGTGCGCGCGCTTCGCTGCGCCCAGCGCCGGCCGCCGCCGCTGTTGAAGTAGTGCCCGGCGATGGGCGTGGCATTGGCGTGGCCGATGCGCAGGTAGCGCTCGGCGCGGAAGCCCTCCGCCACCTGCACGCGGCCCAGCTCGCTCACGGCGTGGTCACCTTCGCGCGTCATCACCACCTGAGCGCCGGCGGCTTCGAGCATGCTGCCGAGCGCGCGCGCCACCTCGAGGTTCAGCGCCGAGGCTCGCGTACCACCCGGACCCGTGCCCGCGGGATCGTCGCCGCCGCCTTCCGGATCGAGCACGATGCGGCGGCCGTGAAGCGCGCCCCCGGCCACGGCGGCGACGCGCGGCGGCCACTCGGCCGGATCACCCACGCGACGGAAGCCGGCGAGACGAGGGAGAGCTGCGGAACCACTCGAGTCCAGCGACAGCGCCACGAAGCCGTCGCGATTGAGCCATTGCGGCCGGGCCAACGTCGCGGCGATGGGGGCGCCGCCCTCCGGGCTCCGCGTCACGAATCCCGCGCGAGTTCGCAATGAGTCGCCGGCGAGCGCATGGCGCGCCGCGGGGACCAAGCCGCCCGCGGGCTGGACGAGACGCGCGACGAGCCTCGCGCGCGCCGCGGAATGTGCGGTGACACCGCGCGCGCGGCGCAGGTAGCCCCACGCCTCGCCGTCTCGCGCCACGACCGTGGTCTCGGCCGGCGTGAACACGCCCCTGGGCTCGCTCGCGAGGCGCACTTGGAACGAGTCGGGGAGCGGCAGGTCGTCGGCATCCAGCACGCCCACGCGCGCGCCCACGGTGCCGCGCGCGGCCGCGAGCGGCGAACCTGCGAGCGCGAGCAGCAGTCGGGCCGGGGGCTTTCGCACGTGGAATCGGAGCCGCCGCGCGCGCGAAGCACCTTCGCCCGCGAGCCGCGCCGAGAGCGTCGCCTCGTGTGGCCCCGCGGCGAGCGGCGGCACGCCGCTCCACCGCACGTCGGAGCCGGTGACTGTGACCGAGACCTGGACGCCATCCACGCGCATCGTGACCGCGTCGAACGCGCCCGCGAGGCGTGCGGCCAGGGCGGGTACACCGCTGAACAGCGTGTCCGGCCGGCCGGCGGCGTCCAGTGCCGCGAACGATTCGAGCCTGGGCGCGCGGCGCATGAACCAGCGCGCGATACCAAGGTAGAGGATCTCGGCTTCGAGCCGCCTCGCTTCGGGCGTGCGCAGCTTCGCCTCGGTGGGCGGGTAGGTGAGGAAGCTCGCCTCGGTCAGGAGCGCCGGCGCCTCGCTGTTTCGCACGACGAAGAAGTTCCCCGGGATCATCTTGCACACGTCGATCCCCAGATTGCGCGTGACGGCGCGGAACACGTCCTGCGCGGCGTCGTACGAAGGCCCCTCGTCACCCAGCTGGTAGTAGGTCTGTGACTCGTTCACGTCGTGCGCGCCGCCGGGATCGGCGTTGTGATGGATGCTCACGAACAGGTCGGGCTGGAACGCGTTCGAGAGACGCGCCCGCTCGGCGAGGTCGGAGCGGAGCGTCGAGTCGGATGGTGT
>JAHFBW010000238.1 GCA_023249845.1 Candidatus Eiseniibacteriota bacterium | reverse complement strand
GGCCGGCCCGGGCCGGGACCCCGGAACGTCTCGGGACCGGAGGCAACCCGGAAGGCCGCATCCTGGTCGGCGCTCGCAGCGTGGGGCTGGCCTATTCGGACCTCGGCTCCGTCAAGGGCGCCGAGGCGCTGTTCGGGAATCCGGCCGGCCTGGCGCTGGCCGAGAGCGGGACCGAGGTGATGTTCAGCTCGGCGAAGTACCTCGCCGACATGAACCTCAACTACATCGCGCTCGCGCAGCAGTTGGGCGGCATGGGCCACATCGGGCTCAGCGTGAAGGTGCTGAGCGTGGGAGACATGATCCGCACCACGGAGACCGCTCCCGACGGAACGGGCGACATCTTCACGCCCACGTTCACGACGATCGGACTCTCGTACGCGAAGTCGCTCACCGAGCGCGTCAGCTTCGGCGGCACGGCGCGCATCATCTCGGAGTCCGTGCTGCAGACGAGCTCCACGGGAATGTCGTTCGACTTCGGGTTCCAATACGACACCGGCGTTCGGGGCATCCGCCTCGGCGCCGCGATGCAGAACTTCGGCCCGTCGCAGCTGTTCTCGGGCTCGGACTTCGAGCGGAGCGCGCTGTTCCCGGAGGATGACCCGCAGTCGGCGAACCGCACGGTCGCGACGACTTCGTCCGAGGCGGAGCTCCCGGCCCTGTTCGCCGGCAGCGCGTCGCTTCCGCTCGTGCAGGGCGTGAACCAGTTCACCGTGCACGCGCTGTACCAGAGCAACAGCTTCAATGTGGACGAGTTCCGCGTCGGCGCCGAGTACGGCTGGCGACAGGACTTCGCGCTGCGTGCGGGATACAAGTTCACGTCTGACGACAACGAGCTGTTCGGCCTCACGTACGGCGTCGGGGTGCGACTGCCCCTCGGCGGCGCGAAGGTGCAGCTCGACTACGCGGGCCAGCAGGTGAGCGACTTCTTCGACGACGTGCACCACGTCGGACTGACGTTTCGCTTCTAGCCCCGTTCGCGCCACGACGTAGCCCCCGGCGGGGACCACCCGCCGGGGGCTGACGATTACCGCGACGACGCGGACGGACCTCCGCTAGGCGTACATGCCGCGCAGCTCGTGTACGCGCAGCACGCGCTGGATCGCCACCATGTAGGCGGCGATGCGCAGTGACACCGGGCCTTCCTTCGAACTCGGGTCCGTGCGCTCCTTCATGGCGATGACGTCTCCGAACGCCTTCACCATCTTCTCGCGCAGCCGGGCGTTCACCTCGGCCTCCGGCCAGTAGAAGCCCATACGGTTCTGCACCCACTCGAAATAGCTCACGGTCACGCCGCCGGCGTTGCAAAGGATGTCCGGGATGACGTGGACGCCCTTGGACTCCAGGATCTTGTCGGCGTCCGGCGTGGTCGGGCCGTTGGCACCCTCGGCCACGATGCGTGCGCGCACGCGAGCGGCATTGTCGCTCGTGATCTGGTTCTCCAGCGCCGCCGGCACGAGGATGTCGCAGTCGTGCTCGATGATCGAGGTCGTGAGCGGTTTGGCGCCGGGGAAGCCAGCCACGCCGCGCTTCTCGGCCACGTGCTTGAGGAGCGCTTGAACGTCCAGCCCGGCCGGGTTCGTGACCGCGCCGCTCGCGTCGGAGGCTGCCACGATCTTGGCACCGCACTCGCGCGCGAGCAGGTCGGCCGTCACGCCGCCGACGTTGCCGAAGCCCTGCACCGCCACGCGAGCGCCGGCGAGCGGCATCCCCAGATGCTTGCACATCTGTTCGATGCAGATCATGACCCCGCGACCAGTGGCTTCGCGCCGGCCCTGCGAACCGCCCACCTCAAGCGGCTTGCCCGTCACCACGGCCAGTTCGGTGCGGCGCTCGTGCATGGAGTAGGTGTCCGCGATCCAGGCCATCTCGCGCTCGCCCGTGTTGACGTCGGGCGCCGGCACGTCGCTCTCGGGCCCGAACAGGTCCGAGAGATCGGCGGCGTAGCGGCGGGTGAGGCGCTCCAGCTCGGCCCGGGACAGCGTGCGTGGGTCCACCTTGATGCCGCCCTTGCCACCTCCGAACGGGATGTCAGCCACGGCGCACTTCCAAGTCATCCACGACGCCAGCGCCGAGACCTCCTCGAGCGAGACGTCGGGGTGGTAGCGGATGCCGCCCTTGGCGGGGCCGCGCGCGATGTTGTGCTGCACCCGGAAGCCCTCGAACATGCGAACGTTGCCATCGTCCATCATGACCGGCAGCCACTGGATGGTGGCCCGGCGCGGCTTCTTGAGCAGGTCCATGGTGCCCGGATCGAGCTTCAACCGGGCCGCGGCTTCGACGAACTGGCGCTCGGCGTTCTCGAGCGGGTTCAGCTGGCTGTTGACGGCGACCGCCATGACAGGCCTCCACGCGCCGAAGCGCGCGCGATGTGGGAATGCCCCGGACCGGAGGGCGAGGGACGGCAAGAGGGGGCCGCGGCACGCGGCGACGGAGAATATAGGCGGCCGTTGAACGCGCCGACAAGGCCGGCGGGACCACCGCCGGCCGCACATCCGGGAGCTAGTCCCGCCCCGCCCGCGCCGGTGAAGGGCCCGCCCGGCTGCTGTGGGGTGAGCCGGCCGTCGCGGCGGCGGAGTAGGGCAACACCGCCCGTCCCAGATAGTAGGCCTTCACCTCGGCGAGCGTCGCCCGGACCGTGGTGATCGCACCCGAAGGCCGCGCTCGCCGGGTGATGGTCGCGATCAGGCCTTCCGGGGCGATCGTCTCGTCTTCCCAACGCGAGATCCACCAGCGGCTCTTGTCCTTCTTGAAGCGTGACTGTAGCTCGATGGGGATCGCGGCGGTGTCTCCCCGGACCAGGTAGAACAGGGCGTAGCCGTTCACCTCGAGCGTGGTGCCCTCATCGATCTGGACCTTCAGGTCCACCGACGTGCGGATGGACTTGAACAGGCTGTCCACGTAGCCGGTCCGGGGGTCCGGGAACGGAATGAAGTTGCGGTCGAAGTTCAGCGTGATGCTCGAGGCCGGCGCGCGCTCCGCGGAACCGATGAACATGTTCTCCGCGGTTTGGATCTCGTCGTCGCGGCGGGCCTGGATCTCGCGCGATTGGTTCCCGGCCGAGTCGAGGCCCGCCGAAAGAAAAACGTAGTCCTCCGTGAACAGCTCCTTGTATTCCTCGACGCCGCGATTCACCCAGCACCACTCGAACAGCTTGACCGCGTTCTGGGGCGTGGTGGGGGAGGGCGCCACCGTGGTGACGCGCTCGCTCTTGATGATCGGTGAGAACGGATTGAAGCAGCCGGCCACGCTGAGCGAGGCGAGGATCGCGGAAACGAACAGCAGGATGCGTCGCATGATCGAGCTTCCTCCGACCTACTGGCGCGCGAGCGATTCCAGCCGCCACCAGCTCATCGTGCGCTGGTCGGTGGCGACGGGATTCACGCCGACATTGGGATCCACACGGTCCACCCATCGGAAGATGGACCAGCGACCGTCTTTCTTCTGGAACGACAGATCGGCGAAGCCGATCGCGATGATCTCGGAATTGCCCTCGGGGGACGAGGCGAAGAGCTTGTACTGTTTGTGCCACAGCACGGTGTCCGCCACCGACGGGTCCTCGTTGCTCTGCGAGTCGGGATCATAGAGCCACAAGAACTGGTAGCCGTACGAGGGCCGGATCCCCGACACGTAGGTGTGCACGTTCCGTTCCAGGGTCGCGTCCCAGGGCTCCGGCGCCGTGAGCTGGGTGGCGCTCTGCCAGGAGGCTTTCACGGCCCCGTCGTAATACGCACGAAACGCCCGGTCGCCCGCGACCGTGGACTCCGCGTACGCGTGCAGGTAGGCGTTGGCGCCGTTCGTGGAGCGGCTCTGGAGCGCCAGCGCGATGGTCGCGAGCACATCATCCGGCGTGCGGAAGTCCTCGACGACGCCGCTCGTATCGGGCGGCTCGGGATCGGCGGGCTTGAACGGGTTGACGCACGCTCCCGCCAGGAGCCCCAGAGCGACGAGCGCTGGGACGCGGAAGCGGCGGGTGGTGTGACGGGTAGGCATCATGTCAGAGCTCCCAGGAGAACTGGAGCGTGCCGTTCCAGTAGTCCTGTTCGGCGAGCGGGGAGGCTTGCGGCAGACCATTCCGGTAGGTCGTGGTGCGGTCCGACGAGAACGTGCGCGCGACGCTCCCGGTCAAGAGGCCGCGCCGGTAGATCTCGATGTTCAGGTTCGCGCCGCCCGTGAAGTTGAGCCGCCGGCTCTTGCGCGTGGGAGCTTCGACGCCGTTCGAGGTGCCGTTGCGGTCGCTCGCCACGTATTCCGGAGTCAGCGTGAACGACATGGCCCGGGACGGCGACCACGTGACCCGGGAGCGCAGCGTGTAGTTCAAGTTCTCGTCCGCGGGCAGCAACACCCCGGAGCCGTCCGGCTGCACGCGCCAGTCGCCGCGTGGCTGTTGGCGCGCGTTGTGCGAGACCTCCAGCGAGAGCCGAGGCGTGAGCACCGCGTTCAGATTGGTGACCGAGTTGTAGTCGAGCGACAGGTCGTTGCGCTCCGATGCGAACGGGTAGAACTGGTAGTCGGCCGTGAGCGTGTTGGTCTGTGACGCCGTGAGCCCGCGAAGCAGGCGGTGGTTCCAGCGCCACTCCGCCCGATAGGAGCGGGTGTCGTTGTTGTTGGATGTGCTCGCTGCGGGCAGGTTGATCGAGCGCGACAGTCCCACCTCGAGCGCCACGCCGCTCGTGAATCGCTCGGAGCTGTTGTAGAGACCCTCGGCGCGGTAGGACTGACGGTAGCTATCGCGCGGCGTGGGCGGGGTCGCGCCCGTCGCGATGGACTGGGAGCGGAACTGCGAGAGCGAGATGTTGCCCGAGAGCTTCGCGGTGATCTTCGGTCCGAATGGTCGGGTGATCGTGCCGCTCGCCTGCCGATTGTCCTGTTTCTCGGTGTAGCCGAACGCGTTGTTACGGCGCGGATAGCGCGAGTCGCCCAGGATGTCCGAGATCTCGCCGTCGAGCGCCCACGCACCCTGCAGCCAGCGGCCCTGCGCGCGCACGCCGTGGTCCAGGCGCGTGCCCTGGAGCGTGGCGTTGCGCCCAGCGTTGCCCGTGATGTTCACGAAGCGGTCGTTGTTCGCGCGCAGCCGCAGCGTCGCGTCCGCGGTGGCTCCTGATGTGATCAATCGGTTCACGGTCCCGGTGTCGGTCGGTGTCTCCACCGTGCTGCGCCGCGCCGAGTAATTCGCGTTCAAGCTCACCGGTGACTGCTGGAGGATTTGCAGCGTTCCGCGCGCCGTGCCCGAGAGGTCGTGCGTGCCGAGATCCACGGTCGAACTGGGGCGGCGGGTGCGCGACAGGTTGCCGTTCAGGCCGCCGCTCAGGTCGTGCGACAGCCACTGCCCGCGCAGGAAGCGGGTCCTGCCGTTCAGGTCTCCCGAGAGTCCGCGTTTGACCTGTGAGAAGTTCTTCACGTTCAGGTAGCCGGCGAACAGGTTCAGCTCCGACGAGAGTTCCCTGGAGAACTGCTGGCGCGTGCGCGTGGAAAGTTGGAACTCGCTCT
>JAHFBW010000237.1 GCA_023249845.1 Candidatus Eiseniibacteriota bacterium | reverse complement strand
CGATCAGCGGCTCGACGCCGAATGCGCGCTCATCACGCGCGGAGCCGACGGCATGAGCCTGTTCGAGAAAAGTGGTCGCTACACGCATCTGCCGACGGTGGCTCGTGAGGTCTACGACGTCACCGGAGCGGGCGACACCGTGGTGAGCGTGGTGGCGCTGGCGCTCGCCGCGGGCGCCGACTATCCCGAGGCCTGCTACCTGGCCAACCATGCCGCCGGCGTGGTCATCCGCGAGCTCGGCACGGCGACCTGCTCGCCGTCGCAGCTCAAGACGTCGCTCGCAGGCGCGCTCGCATGAGCGAGCCGTTCGCGCTGCCTCCCGAGGCGCGCGCGAAGCTCGAGCTGTGGCGCGCCGCCGACGCCCGCGTCGTGTTCACGAACGGTGTGTTCGATCTCGTGCACCGCGGCCACGTGGAGTACCTGGAGGACGCGCGCGCGCTCGGCGACCGGCTGGTCGTCGGCATCAATACCGACGCATCCACTCGGCGGCTCAAGGGCTCGTCACGCCCGATCATGAGCGAGCGCGATCGTGTCGCGGTGCTCGGCGCGCTGTCGTGCGTGGACCTCGTGGTCTCGTTCGACGACGACACACCGTTGCGTTTGATCGAAGCGGTGCGGCCGCACGTGCTCGTGAAGGGCGGCGACTACGCGGTGGGCGACATCGTCGGCCGTGAGGTCGTGGAGGCCCACGGCGGTCGCGTCGCGACGGTGCCGCTGCGCGAGGGGCTGTCGACCTCCGAGATCGTGCGGCGGATCCGCGAGGGGATGGGCGCCTGAGCGCTGGCGCTGCTCGAGCGCACGACCACTCCCTCGGCGAGCGGAGTGGCCGTCGCCACCTGCGATCCCGGCCGGCTTAACTATTGAAGGACTTGCGCTCGCCCCACGTCGAACGGCATGCCAGCGTGGACCGATTCGGCCCGAGCGTGATTCGCGCCGAACCTGTCGCCGCCGTGGAGGTCTGCGCGCCGCGATTCGAGTGTTGGCTCACGCGTCAGACGCGGCGCGCGGGGGAGTCGCTTCGATGGCTCCCTTTGGTTTGCGCGACCCTCGGGCGGCGACTAACCTAGCGCGTCCGTTTCCCATCCGGGTGCGTGCGGATCCCGCGCCCGGTGCCCGGCGCGATCCTCGCGCGGCGCGCAGTCACCCGGCATTCGGAGCCACCATGTCGCAGAACTTCCTCAATTACATCGGCGGGCAGTGGATTCCCGCGCGCTCGGGCCGCACGTTCACGAACCTGAACCCGGCCACGGGTGCGGCACTCGGCGAGTTCCCGGAATCCGGACCCGACGATCTCGACGCCGCCGTGCGCGCCGCCCGGGCCGCGACGCGCGCCTGGCAGCTCACTCCGGCCCCGAAGCGCGGAGAACTGCTCTACCGCTTGGGCGCCTTGATCGCGCAGAAGAAGGAAGAGCTTGCGCGCGCCGCCACGCGCGAGATGGGCAAGATCCTGCTCGAGACGCGCGGCGACGTGCAGGAGGGCGTGGACATGGCCTACCTCGCGGCGGGCGAAGGGCGGCGCCTCTACGGATTCACGACGCCGAGTGAGATGCCGAACAAGTGGGCGATGAGCCTGCGCGTCCCCATCGGCGTGGTGGGCGTGATCACGGCGTGGAACTTCCCATTCGCGGTGCCCACGTGGAAGATCTTCCCGGCGCTGCTCGCGGGGAACACGGTGGTGTTCAAGCCCTCCGAGGAGACGCCCGAGATGGGCTGGCACTTGGCGAAGCTGTTCGAGGAGGTCGGGCTTCCCGCCGGCGTGTTCAACGTGGTGCACGGTAACGGTCCCAACGTCGGCTGGCCGATGGTGCAGCACCCGGGCGTGGACGTGGTGTCGTTCACGGGCTCGAACGCGGTGGGCACGAAGATCGCCACCGAGGGCGCCCGGCTCGGCAAGCGCGTGTCACTCGAGATGGGCGGGAAGAACGGCGTCATCGTCATGGACGATGCCGACATCTCGCTGGCCGCGAACGCCGTGGCGTGGGGCGCGTTCGGTACGACCGGGCAGCGCTGCACGGCCACGAGCCGCGTCATCGTGCACGAGCGCGTGCACGACGAGCTGGTGAAACTCGTGACGCAGCGCGCGCAGGCGCTCAAGCTCGGAGACGGCCTGCTGGAAGGTGTCGAGATGGGGCCACTCGTCAACGCTCGGCAGCTCGAGCGCGTCAGCGGCTACATGAAGGTGGGGGCGGCGGAGGGCGCGAAGGTGGTCGCAGGAGGTGCCCGAGCCAGCGGCGAGGGCTTGAACAGCGGCTTCTTCTTCCAGCCCACCGTGCTCACGAACGTCCAGCCCGGCATGCGCGTCGCGCAGGAGGAGATCTTCGGTCCGGTCGTGGGCTTCGTGAAGGTGAAGTCGCTCGAAGAGGCGATCGCCGTCAACAACGACACGCCGTTCGGGTTATCGTCGTCCATCTTCACGGCCAACGTGAACGCGGCGTTCACCGCGATGCGCGACCTCGCCACGGGCATCGTCTACGTGAACCATGGCACCACGGGCGCCGAGACCCACTTGCCGTTCGGCGGCACGCGCGGCACCGGCAATGGCCACCGCGAGGCCGGCCATACGATGCTCGACGCGTTCACCGAGTGGAAGAGCGTCTACGTGGACTTCAGTGGCAAGGTGCAGCGGGCGCAGATCGACAACAACTGAACCGCCCCACACGTCTCGCGGATGAGGTGACGACGCGCGACAGCGCGCGTCCGCCGTCCCGCCGGGGACTCGAGGTTCGTTTCGCGCCCCGCTCCGACGCCTTCGCTGGCGACGGAGCTCCCGCCACGAACCGCTTGCCCGGACCTGCGGGCTCCGCTAACGTTCACCGTCTTTTCCCATCCCCTCCACAGGCCCCGAAACCCTCCGCCGTCCTCAGGTGCTCGCGCAGCACGGGAGACCCCATGAATCTGCACGAATATCAGGGCAGGGAGCTGTTCGCGCGCTACGGGCTCCCGATGCTGCCCGGGCAGGTGGCGGGCACGCCCGAGGAGGCGCGCGACGTCGCCACGTCACTCGGCGGCACGGTGGTCATCAAGGCGCAGGTGCAGGCCGGTGGTCGCGGCAAGGCCGGCGGCGTCAAGCTGGCGAGCACTCCGGACGAGGCCTACGACAAGGCGCGCGACATCCTGTCGCTCACGATCAAGGGGTTGCCGGTGCGCAGAGTGCTCGTGGCGAAGGCTGCCGACATCGCCAGGGAGTACTACTGCGCGATCGTGCTGGACCGCGAGAAGAAGGCGCCACTCGTCATGCTTTCGGCCGAGGGTGGCGTGGACATCGAGGAGGTGGCGCGCGTGGCACCCGAGAAGCTCATTCGCTTCCATGTGCCACTCGAGGGCTTGCGCCCCTACATGGCGCGCAACCTCATGCGCCCGCTGTTCCCGGATTTCCAGCAGGCGTCGCAGGCCGCGGACATCCTTCTCAAGCTCTACCGCGTCTACACTGAATCCGACTGCTCGCTCGCCGAGATCAATCCGCTCGCCGTGACGCCGGAGGGCCGCGTTCTGGCGCTCGACGCCAAGGTCGTGCTCGACGACAACGCCGACTTCCGTCACAAGGATTGGGAGGCGTGGCGGGACCCGTCTGAGGAGACTCCGGGCGCGCGTCTGGCACGCGCGAAGGGGCTCTCCTACGTCAAGCTCGACGGCGACATCGGCTGCATCGTGAACGGCGCCGGGCTCGCGATGGCGACCATGGATCTCATCAAGCACTACGGTGGCGAGCCCGCGAACTTCCTCGACATCGGCGGTTCGTCGAACCCGGAGAAGGTCACCGCCGCGCTCAAGATCATCACCACCGATGCCTCGACTTCGAACGGCGGCGTGCGCGCCATCCTGTTCAACATCTTCGGCGGCATCACGCGCTGTGACGACGTTGCGAACGGCATCGTGGCCTCGCTCGAGGCTTCGCCGCTGACCGTTCCGCTCGTCATCCGGTTGACCGGCACCAACGAGGAGAAGGCGCGGCAGATCCTCAAGGATCACGGGCTGGGCGCCACCACCAGCATGGACGAGGCGGTGCGCATGGTGATCGAGAAGGCGCAGGAGGTGACGGCGTGAGCATCCTGATCGACCGCAACACCCGCCTGCTCGTGCAGGGCATCACCGGACGCGACGGAGCGTTTCACACGCAGCAGATGGTCGCCTACGGCACGAACGTCGTCGGCGGCGTCACGCCCGGCAAGGGCGGCGGTGAAGTGCATGGCGTGCCGGTGTTCGACTCGGTCGCGGAGGCCGTCGAGGCCACGAAGGCGAACGCCACGGTGATCTACGTTCCGGCGCCATTTGCCGCCGACGCCATCCACGAGGCGGCCAACGCCGGCGTCGGACTCATCGTCTGCATCACCGAGGGCCTGCCGGTGCGCGACACGCTCGCGGCCTATCACAAGGTGCTCGGGCTCCGCGGCGAGAAGAATCCGCTGGGCCGTCCGCGTCTCGTGGGACCCAACTGCCCCGGCCTGATCTCGCCCGGGCAATCCAAGGTGGGCATCCTGCCGGGGCACATCTGCGCACCCGGTCCGGTGGGCGTGGTGAGCAAGAGCGGCACGCTGACCTACGAGGTCGTGAAGCAGCTGACCGACCACGGCCTCGGCCAGACAACGTGCCTGGGGATCGGCGGCGACCCTGTGATCGGCACGGACTTCATCGACGCGCTCACGCTGTTCGAGGCGGATGGCCGCACCGAAGGCATCGTGCTGATGGGCGAGATCGGGGGCAACGCCGAGGAGCAGGCTGCGCAGTTCATCCGGCGCCACGTCACGAAGCCCGTTGTGGCGTTCGTCGCCGGGCAGACGGCGCCTCCGGGCAAGCGCATGGGCCATGCGGGCGCGATCATCTCGGGTGGCACCGGCACCGCCGCCGAGAAGATGGCCGCGTTCGAGGCCGCGGGCGTGCCCGTGGCGCGCATCCCGTCCGAGATCCCGGGACTCGTCGAAGAGTTGCTCAGGCGCCGCCGCGCGCGCCGGGCGAACGGCCTGGCGAAAGCTGCTTCGAGATCGTCGTCGAAGGCAACCGCCAGATCCGCAGCGAGACCGGCTTCCAAGTCGAACCGGAAGCTGGCCGCGCGATCGGCCAAGCGCTCGAATGCGACGTCCTCAGGCGCGAATCGCGGCCGGAGTGCGGCGCGGAACGGCTCGGCGAGGCGCGGCGCGGCGAAGCCGGTGGCTCGCGCGGGCTCGCGCGCGGCCACACGCGGAAGGCTCGCCGCAGCGTCGTCGCGAGGCGGCAGGAAGAAGTAGGCTCCAACGGTTCCCCGGCGTCGGGGCCCGATCTCCAACACGTAATCCATCGCGGTCCGCCCCAGTGGGCCGCCAAGGAGGCTCACCGTGGCCGTCGAACGTACGCTGTTCATCATCAAGCCGGACGCCACCGGCCGGAACCTCGTGGGCAAGATCCTCGCCCACGTGGAGGACAAGGGCTTCCGGTTGGTCGAGGCGCGCTACACGCGCCTGACGCGCGAGCAGTGCCACGAGTTCTATAACGAGCACGTCGGCAAGGGGTTCTTCCCGGAGCTCAT
>JAHFBW010000236.1 GCA_023249845.1 Candidatus Eiseniibacteriota bacterium | reverse complement strand
CCCGGCGGCGCCTCCCGCAGGGGTCAACTCGCGTCGGAGACGCAACACGGCAGGATCGGTGGCCGCGCCCGGCGTGTCAGCCACGAGCTGGTCCAAGAAGCGACCGAGATCGGCCCGCGTCCAGGACCGCGTGAGGAGGAGCGCCGAACTCACGGGATAACTTGCGGCCAAGTCGTCCACCAGCCGGTAGATCGGGCTTTCGACCGGAATCTCTTCGTGCGAGTGCCATGCCGCGCTCGCGGGATCGCCGCGGAAGAGCCAGGCGAGCGCCAGCAGGAGCAGTCGGGTGGTCGGAAGGACGCGTCGGACTCGCATGGAGGGGACAGAAGATACGCGACTGCGTCACGACCGCGCCAGACTGGGCGGCGGGCGCGAGTGGCCCTGCCGGATCGGGCCTCGGCAAGGGCCATTCCCCCTCGGGCGACCCGCCTCCATCGCCCTCACACGTGAGCTCACTGAAACCATGGCCCCGGGTCGGGCGTACCGTGAACGTCCGCACTTCTCGCGATCTCGCCGGCCGGCTGCTCGCGGCCCGACTTCGGCCTCCCCGCCGACTCCCGCTCGCACTTTCCGGAGAATCCTCAAGGAGGCATCCCGATGCTTTCGATCCGCGGTCTCGTGAAGGTCTATCCCGGTCCGGTCGCCGCCCTTCAGGGCGTGGACCTGGATGTCCCTGTGGGCATGTTCGGGCTCCTGGGTCCC
Organism: Candidatus Eiseniibacteriota bacterium; assembly: GCA_023249845.1. Lineage (GTDB taxonomy): Bacteria > Eisenbacteria > RBG-16-71-46 > RBG-16-71-46 > RBG-16-71-46 > JAIOPA01. Next base: position 4,808 of record JAHFBW010000236.1, on the reverse strand, counting down.
AATGGCGCCGGCAAGTCCACGCTCATGCGCGTGCTCGCGGGCCTCCTGGAGCCCACGTCGGGCAGCGTGCACTTCGACGGGCGCGACGCGCTCGCCGACCCGATGAGCGTGCGGCGCACGCTCGGCTACCTGCCCCAGGACTTCGGCTTCTACCCGCATCTCACCGGCGAGCAGATGCTACGCCACCTGCTCGTCTTGAAGGGTGTCACGAGCCCGCGCGGCCTGAGCGCGCTCACGGCGGAGCTCCTCGAACGCGTGAACCTCACGTTCGCGGCCAAGCGTTCGGTCAAGGGCTGGTCGGGCGGCATGCGACAGCGGCTGGGCATTGCCCAGGCGATCGCGGGTGATCCCAAACTCGTGATCGTGGATGAGCCCACGGCGGGACTCGATCCCGAGGAGCGACTGCGCTTCTACCACCTCCTCACCGAGCTCGCCGAGCAGCGAACGGTGCTCCTCTCCACGCATATCGTGGAGGACGTCGCCGTCCTGTGTCCGCAGTTCGCGGTGATCCGCGGTGGGCGGCTCGTGGCGCGCACGACGCCGCGCGCGGCGCGCGCCGCGCTCCAGGGTCGGATCTTCGAGGGCGTCGTCGCGCCGGCCGACATGACCGAGTTGCGTGCGACGCGGGCGGTCACCCAGACGCTGCTGGTCGAAGGCCGGCACCGCGTGCGGTTGTACGAGCCCGACGGGGCCGCCCCGACCGGGTTCGAGCGCGTCGAGCCGTCGCTCGAGGATGCCTATCTCGTGCTCATGCGCCTCGGCGAGCTGCCGGGCGCCGAGTGGATCGACGTCACCGCGTCCAATGGTCCCGCGGCCGGAGCGGGCAGGCCCGCGGCCGGCGAGCCGGTCGGAGTCCGACCGTGAGCGGCGCGCGCCTCTGGGAGCTGTTCAAGCAGGAGCTCAACTTCCACTCGCGTCGGCCGCTGCTCTGGGTGCAGCTCCTGATCCTCGGGTTCATGGCGTACATGCTGAGCAACGGCAACGCCTCGATCTCGTCGGGCGACGCGCGCGTCGGCGGCACCAAGGCGTTCATCACCTCCGAATTCGCCATCACCCAGCTGCTCATCTTCCTCACGTCGCTCATCTACGTGTTCTTCGCCTCGGTGGCGGCGGGCATGAGCATGATCCGCGACGACGAGGCAAAGGTCGGCGAGCTGCTCCACTCCACCCCGCTCAAGCCGTCGGAGTACGTGTGGGGCAAGTTCCTCGCCGTGCTGACGGCGCTGTGCGCGGTGCTGGTGGTGCATGTCGGCCTGATGATGGCGTTCAATCACCTGCTGCCACATGGTTCCAACGCCGAGTACATAGGGCCATTCCGTCTCTTGAGCTACCTGCGGCCCATGCTGTTCTTCGCGCTGCCCACGCTGATCCTGTCGTGCGGCGTGTGCTTCGCCGTGGGCGGGCTGACGCGCAAGCCCGTGCTCGTGTTCTTCCTGCCCATCACCGTGGTCATCGCCGGCGCGTTCTTCCTCTGGGACTGGTCGCCCGAGTGGCTGCCGTGGCAGGTGAACCGCGTGCTCCAGTTCGTGGACCTGACCGGGCTTCGCTGGCTCTCGGAGGTCTGGCTCAACGTGGACAAGGGCGTGGCGTTCTACAACCACGCCAGCGTCGGCCTGGACGTCTTGATCCTCGCCCAGCGCGCACTCTGCGTGGCACTCGGCCTCGGCGCCGTGCTGCTGCTCCAGCAGCGTTTTGCCGTGACCTTGCGCGGGGCTCGGGCGGGCCTGGGCCGAGGTCGCGGAGCAGCATGGGTCGATTCCGGAGACGGGCGAGAGCGAAGTGACGTAACCCGTCGAGGAAATCGGCTCCTGCTGCCCGGCAACCGAGCCGAAGCGAACGCCCCCGCCTCCGGCACAGCCTCCGCGCTGGCGTCCCTCGGAATGCACTCCGGCGCACCGGGCTTCATGCGCGGGGCCCTGGAGGTTGCGAAAGCCGAAGTCCACGGCATCCTCCGCCATCCCGGCCTGTACCTCTTCGTCCCGCTCATCCTCATCCAAACGCTCGCCAACGAGTACAGCGTCGGCGCGTTCGACACACGGCTCCTGAACACGTCCGGCATGCTTGCCGTGGGCATGATGAACACGCTCACGCTGCTCGTGTGCATGATGATCTTGTTCTACACGACCGAGGCGCTCCAGCGGGAGCGCAGCACCGGTTTCGGCGCCATCGCCTACTCCACGCCGCTCCGCACCGCGGCGCTGCTCGCCGGCAAGGCACTTGCGAACACCGTGCTGGGCGTGGCCATCGTGGCAGCCTGTCTCGTGGGTAGTCTCGCCATCATCGGTGTCCAGGGGCAGGTACCCCTGGACCTCGTGCCGTTCGCGATCGTGTGGGGGCTGCTGCTTGTGCCCACGTTCCTCGTGTGGACCGCGTTCGTGAGCGCCGTACAGGCGGTGACGGCGAATCGCTACGCCACCTACACCTTGGGCCTCGCCACCATGATCCTCTCGGGCTGGGCACAGGCGCGCGGCAAGATGAACTGGGTGTGGAACTGGGACCTGTGGGGAACGCTTCGCTGGAGCGACATCGCCACGTTCGAATACGACCGCGTCCCGCTCATGCTGAACCGCGCGCTATGGCTCGCGGTTGCGGTGCTGTTCACTGTGCTCGCCGTACGTGGGTTCGAACGCCGCGAGCGTGACGCCACGCGGCTCCTGCACGCGCTGCGCCCCGGCGCGTTGCTCCAATCGGCGTGGTCGCTGGCGCCGCTGCTGGTACTGCCCCTGGTTCTCGCCGCCCTGCTGGGCCTTCGTGTACACGAGGGTTACGAGGGCGACGTCATGAAGAAGAAGCAGAAGGATTACTGGAAGAAGAACATCGAGACGTACAAGGAGGCATCGTCGCCGGAGCTGGCCGGCGTGGACATGGATATCGATCTCGATCCCGGCCGCCGGGCGCTGGTCGTCAAGGGCTGGTACGACGTCGTGAACCACACCGGCAAGCCGATGAGCACGTTTCCGGTGACCGTGAATCCGGGCTGGAAGGACCTGCATTGGACGCTCGACGGCGATTCGCTTAGCCCCGAGAACCGCGCCAGCCTGCACATCGTGAAGCTGCACCGGCCGCTCGCCGACGGCGAGAAGGCGCGGCTCGGCTTCTCGTACAAGGGCAGCCAGCCGGACGGGATCTCCAAGAACGGCGGCTCGCAGATGGAGTTCGTGCTGCCGAGCAGCATCGTGCTGACCGCGCTCGGCAGCCCCACGCTTGCGCCACAGCTCGGCTACCTGAAGGACGTGGGCGTGGAAGCCGACAAGAACCAGGCCGACGCGCGCGAGTGGCCGGACGGCTGGTACGAGGGCCCCACCCCGGCCGGCATCCCGATGGCGGGCTCGTGGTTCGACTGCCACCTCCGCGTCACCGTGCCGGCGTCGCTCCAGGTCAACGCCACAGGCGAGAAGGTGGCCGATCGCGTCGAGAAGGGCCGCCGCGTGACGGAGTGGCGCACCGCAGCACCGGTGCGCATCTTCAATGTCATCGCCGGGAACTGGCAGGTGAAGGAACGCGACGGCGTCGCCGTTTATTACGACCGCCGTCACGCCTACAACGTGGACGAGATGCTCGACGCGTTGGCCGGCGCGCGGCGCTGGTACGGCGAGTGGTTCGCGCCATTGCCGTGGAAGACGCTCCGCGTCTCGGAGTTCGCCGGCCTGCCCACGTACGCGCAGGCGCCGCCCGGCAACATCTCGTTCTCGGAGAACATCGGCTTCCTGTCGCGCAGCAAACCCGACGCGAACGCTGCGTTCTGGATCACCGCGCACGAGGCGGCGCACCAGTGGTGGCCGAACATGGCCATGGTTGGCGAAGGTCCCGGCACCGAAGTGCTGTCCGAGGGGCTCGCGCACTTCTCGACGATCCTGCTGTGCGAGCAGGCCCGCGGCCTCGAGCAGCGCATGGCGTTCTGCCGCCAGATCGAGGATCGCTACGGCAACATCCGAGTGCGCGACTCCGAGCGAGCGCTCGTCAAGGTGGATGGCAGCCTGCCAGCGGACAATCGCATCATCTACGACAAGGGCGGCTGGGCGCTGTGGATGCTGCATCGGTTCCTGGGCCGTGAGGCGGGCATGGCGGCGCTGCGTGACTACATGGCCACGTTCCGCGACTCGCGCGACCACGCGTCGCTCGAGGACTACCTGGCGATCATGCGGCGGCACGCGGCTGACACCACCGCGTTCGACGCGTTCGCCGGTCAGTGGTTCCTCGAGGTCGTGGTGCCCGAGTACAAGTTCGACGACGCGACCATGGCGAAGAGCGGGAATGGCTGGACCGTGACCGCCACGCTCAAGAACGCCGGCAGCGGCACCATGCCGGTGGAACTGGCGGCGGCGCGCGGTGTGCGGTTCCCGGGCAAGGGCGCGAAGGCCGAAGCCTACAAGGACGCCCGGATCACGCTCACGCTCGGCCCCGGCGAGTCGCGCACGGTGAAGATCGCGTGCGCGTTCGAACCCGAGCGCGTGCTCGTGGATCCCGACGTCACCGTGCTCATGCTCGAGCGCAAGAAGGCCGAGCTCAAGCTCAAGCCCGCGGCGGAAAAGGTAGCGGTGCGATAGCGCACGCGAGCGAGCACCTGTGGCGCCGAGAGCGAAGCGGCGGCCGGTTCGAACACCGGCCGCCGCCCCATTTCGCCCGGGGTCATCCGGGCCTCGCGAGCGGTGACTCCCCGCCCGTGCGTCTCACGCTGGATAGTGATCTCCTCGCCGCGCGGGCGCAACGACGATCTCGCGTCGCCCGACGCCCCGCACTCCCCGCACGAAGGTGGAGGTGAATCGCGTGTCGGGACACCTTCAAGCTGCCGCGACCAAGGACACACG
>JAHFBW010000025.1 GCA_023249845.1 Candidatus Eiseniibacteriota bacterium | reverse complement strand
GGGCCGGCGCGCAAGGGATCCGCGCCATCGGGCCGGGCGAGCGCCACCGAGACGATGCGGTGATCGATCGGCAGGTTGAGTTCGGTGCGCAGCACCGCCTGCACGTCGCGCACGATCTGCTTCGGGGAGCGATCGCTGCTGCTCAAGACGTGCACCTCGAGAATCTCCTCCGCCTCCGCCCTGACGCTCACACCGTCCACGTCCCGGAGCCTGCGGATGGCGCTTTCGGCTCGCACAGCAAGGGGGGATCCCATCATGGTCATGCCTCTCGGCCTGCGGCTCGGGGGGGTGCCGTAACGCGAGGGGCAGCTTAGCACAACGGCGGAAGCCGCAGGGAAGGCTTGATTTGCGAGCCGCCGGTTCACCGGATCGCTCGCGACGGCCACCGGCGCGACGCGGCCGGCGAACGGGCGCCAGGCCCTGCTCCAGCGGGTCAGAACATCGGGAACAGGTCGTAGTGGACGAGCTCGTGCAGTTCGCGCACGCGCCCCTCGAGCTCCTCCCGGGTGGTCTCGACCAGGCGCGCCGGTGAGAACGCCTCGATCGCCAGCGACGCCATCGCCGTGCCGCACGCCATGGCCTGGCGGAGCGCCGCGCCATCGCCGCGGTCCAAGCGCGCGAGCAACCCGACGAAGCCGCCGGCGAACGAATCCCCGGCACCGGTTGGGTCGGTGAGCGCCACCACCGGGTACGCGGGAGTCAGGAATCGCTCGTCGTGCGAGTGATAGAGCGCCCCGTGCTCGCCCTTCTTGATGATGACGGCGTGAGCCCCCTGCTCGAGCAGGCGTTCGGCCGCGCGCGTCAGGTGCGTCTCACCGGCGAGCGCGCGCGCCTCCTCCTCGTTCAGGAGCGCGACGTCCACGCGCCTCAGCACCTCGAGCACCTTGTCGGGCTTGCGCGCAATCCAGTAGTTCATCGTGTCCGAGAGCACGAGCCGGGGTTTTCGCATCTGCGACAGCACCTCGAGCTGGAGCTCGGGGTCGATGTTCGCAAGAAACACGTACGGGATGCGGCGATGCGCGTCGGTCAGGCGGGGGTGGAAGTCCGCGAACACGTTCAACTGGGTCTCGAGCGTGTGCGCGTGGCCGAGTTCCGCCATGTACTCCCCTCGCCAGCGGAACGTGCGTCCGGGCGCCTCCTCGAGCCCGGCCAGGTCGATGTCGCGGCTGGCGAATGTGTCGCGGTGCGTGACGGGGAAGTCCTGTCCGACCACGGCCACGACGGAGACCGGTGAGAAATGGCAGGCCGAGAACGAGAAGTAGGACGCCGACCCTCCGAGCGCTTCCTCGGCCTGGCCGTAGGGCGTGCGGATGGTGTCCAGCGCCACCGAGCCCACGACGAGGATTCGCTGCGGGGTCACGCGCTCGCCTCGGCGGCGCGCTCGAGCCGCTCTGGCGCCGACACCCCCATGAGCGCGAGCCCGTTTCGCAGGACCTGCGCGGCCGCGGCGCACAGTCGCAGTCGCCGTCGGCTCACGGCGACGTCGTCGCCCATGACGCGACACTCGTGATAGAAGCGGTGGAACTCCGCCGAGGTCTCGACCAGGTACGCGGGCACGCGGTGGGGCTCGCGCGCGGCGGCGGCGCCTCGCACCACCTCGGGCCACGTCGCGAGCTGGCGGGCGAGCGCCACCTCGGAACCCGCCTCGAGCGGTGGCCCCAAGCCCTCGGCCGGCGCCAGGTTTCGCTCGGCGGCCTTGCGCAGCACGGAGCGGATGCGCGCGTGGGCGTACTGCACGTAGAACGCGGGGTTCTCGTCGTTCTGCCGCTTCGCGAGCTCGAGATCGAAGTCCAGGTGCGAGCTGCTCGAACGCATCAGGAACAGGAACTTCGCGTTGTCAGCGCCGACGTCATCCAGCAGGTCGTGCAGCGTGTCGAACTCCCCGGCGCGCTTGCTCATCTTCACGACCTGGCCGTCGCGCAGCAGGTTCACCTGTTGCACGATCAGGACATGGAGGAAGTCCGGCTCCAGACCGAGGGCGCGAAGCGCGGCGCCGAGCGTCGCGACGTAGGCGTGGTGATCGGGCCCCCACAGGTTGATGGCGTGGCGGAAGCCGCGTTCGCGCTTGTCTGCGTGGTAGGCGATGTCCGGAAGCAGGTAGGTGGGCCGGCCGTCGCTGCGCACGATGACGCGATCCATGGAGTCGCCATAGGCGGACGTGCGGAGCCACGTCGCGACGCCGCTGCCGCCTGCGGCTCCAGCTTCGGCCCGGACGCGTGTCTCGGCCGCTTCGGTCACGCCCTCGGGCTGCGCGGCGCGGTAGGTGACGCCGCGGGCCTCGAGCGCCTCGAGCGCGCGCTCGACCGCGCCGGTGTGGAGGGACGATTCCCGGAACCAGCGGTCGAACGTCACGCCGTAAGCGACGAGGTCGGACTTCTGCCATTCCACGACCAGTTCGAGCGCACGGTCGCGGAACCACGTCCCGCCATCGGACCGAGAGAGCGCCGCGCGCGCCTCGGCCTCGGGCAGCCGCGCGGCAATCTCGCGCACGTACTCGCCGCGGTAGCCCTCCTCGGGCAACGGGCGCGACTCGCCGATCCGTTCCGCGAAGCGCGAGGCGACGGACTCCGCGAGCAGAGCCACCTGGTTTCCGGCGTCGTTCACGTAAAACTCGCTCGCAGGCGCGTACCCCGCCGCGTCCAGGAGCCGCACCAGGCCTGAGCCCACGGCCGCCGCGCGCGCGCTCACCACGTTCATGGGTCCGGTGGGGTTGGCGCTGACGTATTCCACGAGCACGCGCACGCCGTCGCCCCGGTCCGACCTCCCGAATGCCGCGCCCTCGGCCAGGATGCGGCCGGGGAGTGCCGCGAGCCACTCATCTTTGTAGCGAAAGTTCAAGAACCCGGGCCCCGCCACCTCGACGGCGCGGAATGGTGAACCCTCGAGCGGGAAGTTCGCCGCCAGCGCCTCGGCCAGTGCGCGCGGCGGCCGGCGTGCGGACTTCGCGAGCATCATCGCGACGTTCGTGGTCCAGTCGCCGTGCGCGCGGTCACGCGGCACCACCCACTCGACGCGCTCGAGTTCCACTCCCACGTCCACGTCCGCCGCACGCAGCGCCGCCTCGAGTCCGCGCGCGAGCTCATTCCAGACCAAGGTCCACCCTCCTCGCGTCGCCCCACAGCCGCTCGAGCAGGTAGTACTCGCGCGTCTTCTCGTGAAACACGTGCACGACGACGTCCACGAAGTCGAGCAGCACCCAACGCCGGCCCTCGCGGCCCTCGACGTGCCAGGCGCGCGCGCCGCGCTCGCGGAGCTTGTCCTCCACCTCCTCGGCGATCGCTTTCACCTGCGGCTCGCTCGAGCCCGAGCAGATCAGGAAGTAGTCCGCCACGCCATCCAGGCCCGTGAGGTCCAGGCCCACCATGTCAACGGCCTTCTTCGAGGCAGCCGCTTCAGCCGCCACGCGCAGCAGCGCGGTCGGGGGCAGCACGGGTTCGCGGCGTGCCCGGCTCATGACGCTCGATCCGTCCGGTTCAGTGGTCACGCTGGACGGCGTAGTCCACCGCGGCGTCCAGGGCCCGGCGGGCAGTGCTCGCGGGCTCCCCTGCGAGTATGACGCGGGATTCCTCGGCGAGTGCGGAGGCGCGTTCGCGCGCGTAACGGAAGCCACCCGTGCGCTCGATCAGTGCCAGCAACGACGACCACTGCGCCGCCGTCCAGCGCTTGCGCCCTGCGAGCTTGCGCAGGCGGCGGTGGTCAGCGCCGGTGGCCTGGCGCAGTGCGGCGATCAGCGGCAGCGTGACCTTCCCCTCCGCCAAGTCGTAGCCGACCGGCTTGCCCGTCGCCTCGGAATCGCTCAAGTAGTCGAACAGGTCGTCCACGATCTGGAACGCGACCCCGACCTTCTCGCCGAACTGGCGGTACCGCTTGCGGCGCCGCAGGTCACGGGCGCCTCCGTTCAATCCCGCTCCGATCTCGGTGGAGGCCCCGATCAAGGACCCCGTCTTGGCGCGGATCAGCTCCTCGTATTGCGTCTCAGTGACATCCAGGTCGTAGGCGTGCTGGAACTCGAGCGCTTCGCCGCACGACATCTCGCTCACGACGCGCGCGAGGATGCTCATCGCCTGGTTGTGACCGTTGTCGACGAGCAGCGACATGGACTGGGCGTAGAGATAGTCGCCCATGATGATCGCCATCTCGTCGGTCCACAGGCCGTTCACCGTGGGCATACCGCGGCGAAGCTGGCTCCTGTCCACGGAGTCGTCGTGGATCAGCGCGGCGGCGTGTACGAGTTCCACCACCGTGGCACAGACGACGGCGTCCTCTCCCAGGTGGCCGCGCAGCTTGGCGGTGAGCAGGAGCAGCGTCGGCCGGAACTTCTTGCCTCGCGTGGCCAGCACGTGTCCCCCCACCTCGTTCAAGATCGGGATGGGTGTCCGGAACAGGCCTTTCAGGCGGTTCTGGACCTGGTCCAGCTGACGGCGGACGGGCCGCTGCAAGGCCAGGATGCTCGGGTAGGCGCTCATGAGGATCCAGGGTCCGGGGAAGGCGGGCGAAGGCAAAAGGCGCGATGCAAGATAGGGACGGGTCAGGGCCGGGTCAAGGACGGCGGCGTTCGTCTGCGAGCACGCGCAAACGGGAACCGAGCCGCTCGGGCGTGTTGAGCGCCGGATCCTCGATCACCTCCTCGAGCAGTCCCGCCAGGACGCGGCCGACATCGGGGCCGGCGGGCACGCCCAGCTCCCGCATGACGTCCTCGCCGCTCACGCGCAGGTCGCGCACTCGAAGCGCGGTGGACGACTCGAGAACGCGATCCACGCGGCGGGCCAATGCGGCAAGGCGCTGCGTGTCGGGGCCACGGGTGCCGTTCCCGAGCGCATCGGCCATGCGCAGGTCGAACAGGTCCGCGACCGAGTCGACGCCGACGCGGCTCACGAAGCGACGCACCGCGGCGTCGCTCCACTCCGGTCGGTAGTCGAACATGTGCTCGCGCACGAGGTGCACGATGCGCTCGCGCATGGCGCTCGGGAAGCGGAGCCGCTGAAGCAATGCGTCGGCGAGCCGGGCACCCAGCTGCTCGTGTCCGTGGAACGTGCCCTCCCCCGCCCGTTCGGCGCGCGTGTCCGGCTTTCCGATATCATGGAGCAGCGCGGCCCAGCGCACGTCCGCCTTGTCGGGGCGGGCCGCGTCACAGGAGTAGAGCGAATGGAAATACACATCGAACGCATGGAATCGGTTCTGCGGTACGCCGCGGCAGGCGGCGAGCTCGGGCAGCCACAGCTCGAGGAGCCCAGCCTCGCGCAGCACCTCGAGCCCCACCGAGGGCTTGGGCGCGCCCAGCATCTTCTGGAGTTCATCGCGGACGCGCTCCACGGCCAGGTGTGCGGCGCGGTCGCGCACGCCGCCGAGTGCGGCGCGCGTAGCGGGTTCCACGTCCATCTCGAGCACCGCCGCGAAGCGCGCGACACGCAGCGGGCGAAGAGCGTCCTCGCGGAACCGGTCGAGCGGCTCGCCCACGGCGCGCAGCGTCCGCCGCGCGAGGTCGCGCGCGCCGTCCCAGGGATCCAGCAACTCGCCGCGGCCGATGTCGAACGCCAATGCGTTCACCGTGAGGTCGCGCCGCGCGAGGTCCTCGAGCGGATCCTCGGTGAACCACACCTGGTCGGGCCGCCTCGCGTCGGCGTATTCACCCTCGCGCCGAAACGTCGTGCACTCGATCTCGAGTCCCTCCCACAGCACGAGCACCGTGCCGTGGCGCTCCCCGATCCCCTCCGTGCGCTCGAAGCGCTCGCGCACGGCGGCAGGCGGGAGATCCGCGGCGAGGTCCCAGCGCCGGTCGGCGGGCCGGCCCAGCAACACGTCGCGCACGGAGCCGCCCACGAGGAGTACGCGGTGCCCCCCGTGCTCGAGGCGCTCGATCGCCGAATGCAGCGCCTCGGGCCAGACGTGGTCCCGCAACCGGCGCTCGGCTCGACGGCGCGCGTGCTCGGCCGTCCACGGAAGCGAGAGCGCGCTCATTCCGGTCCTCGTGCCGCGGTTACGGCTGTTGCAGTCCCGTGCATGGCTCTGGTGTGCCTGGGCCTGGCGCCGGCGCGCGCACGGGGCGACGCCCTACCCGCTCCCGCCGCGCTCCACACACTGTTACCTGACGTGCAACCCGTGGATTCGCTCGCCACGTTCCCTACGCCGCGCGTGCGTGCCTGGCAGATGGGTCCCCTCCGCCCGGACCGCATGGAACACGCGAGCCTGTCGTTCGCGCTCGCCTCGGCGCTCACGGTGGCGCTGCGCGATCGCGCCGGCTCCGCTGCGCTCACGCTCGCGCTCGGCGCGGGCAAGGAACTCTGGGACTCGCGCCATGGCGGCGCCGACCTGGCGGATCTCGCGGCAGATGCCGTGGGCATCGGACTCTCGCTGCTCGTCATCCGTGGTCGCGCCCCCTAGGCATCGGCCAAGCTGGAAGCTTCGCTAGAGGCCCCCTCGAAGCGGCGTCAGTTCGGTCCCCCGGGCTTGCCGCCGCCGCTCGAGGGCGTCCCATCGTCCGACTTCGCGGCCTGCACGCCGAGCGCGGCGACGAGCACGCCCGCCACGACGCTGCCACCGACCAGGCCGGTGCGGTACCAGTCGAACCGCCGCGTCGTCAGCTGCTGGATGTCGTCGAGCGCGATGCTGAAACTCACCGTCTGGTCCACCGGGCCCTCGATATCGTTCCGGTGGCGGACGCCCGTCAGCGAGTCGCCCGACACCGAGGCGTAGTCGAAGTCGTAGACCAGTCCGTCGCGCGTCTCGACCCTCACACCGCGCCGTTCGGGAAGCTGGGCATAGTCTCCGCGTGGGATCTCGCGCAGCGTCGTGCAGCCGTTCGCCAGCAGCCACAACGCGAGCACGGCGCTCGCGCGGACACGTGAACTCCTCATCGAAAAAGCTCCGATCTCCCGGCGGGAGGCCCGGTCAGGCCACGGGGAATCGGCTCAAGGCTAAGCGTCGCGAGCGCACGGGGCAAGCGCGCGCCCGCGCGGCTTGACGGAAACGGAACGTCCCCCGAACGCTTCGGCCGGGCCTCAGTCCCAGAGCAACAGGCGACCGCAACCCTCGCACACGTGCAGGTGCGCGTCGCCGGGCGGTGGCGCCGCTGACGTCGGGAGCGTCAGTCGGCATCCGAGGCAGACCCGCTTCCGCACCGTCGAGAGCCCCTTGCCGTAGCGTCCGAGGCAGCGCTCGTACACGCCGAGCCAGCGGCGATCGAGCGTCACGGCGAGTCGCTCGCGGTCGCGCACGAGTGTCGGTGCTGCCGCGATCGTGTAGCCCACCTGCCGCCAGCGTGCCGCGCGCGTCGGGTCGCTGGCTTGCACCAGCAGCTGGTCCAGCTCGTGGAGTTCGAGGAATGCGCGCGCCATGCTCATCGCGGCAGCTCCCGCAGGAGGTTCGAGAGCCACGCGAGGTCGCGCCGGTCGATCAGGCGCTGGCGCGTGCGTTGGAGCTTGAGCGCCGCCACCACGGCGGTGACGCGCCGCATGTGCAGGTCCTCGGCGCACTCGCCGGGCGTCAGCACACAGCACGCGACGTGGACCGGCAGAGCGTCGCCAGCGTCCCACTCGAGACCACGCTCGGAGACACCCACGAGCAGGAGCGGCGAGCGAACACACAGCGACCACACGCCGGTGACCGCGAATCCTCGTCCGAGCGCGGTGCTGCCCAAACGCTCGCGGCGCGCGAGCTGCGACTCGACCAACTCGGGATGACGCAGCGCGCGATGTTCGAGCGCGGACTGCACGAACTGGTGGAATGCGGTTTCGCGGCGCCGGTGCCGAAGTTCGAGGAGGTCGAGCGAGGTGTCCGTCAGCGGGAAGATCTCGGCGATCGCCATGGATTCCCTTCTGCCTCGCGGCAGCCGCAGAGTACCAGAACGCGCGCGGCCTTCGTTCCCCAATCTCGCTCGCGCCACGTGAAGCGGGCGGGCGTGTAGGCGCGCCGGCCGCCGGTCGCACGGTCATGCCTTGATGCGGCGCACGAAGCGAAGCAGCTAAGTCATTAGGGATGGGTCGGTTCGTTCCTGGCGTCGCTTGAAGATCCAGGCCGCGAGCCAGGCGGACGCGAGCGCGATCAGCGCGGAAGCCAGAACATCGGACAACCAGTGCCGGTCGAGGTAGAGCCGCGAGAACGCCACCACCCCCGCGGCGAGCCATGCGGGCACCGCGCTTCGCCGCCAGCAGCGCGTGAGCACGGCGGCGAGTGCGAACGCGTTCGCCGCATGGCTCGAGGGGAACGAGGAGTTCCGCCGGTGGGTATCGCCGTCCGGCCGCGTCCGCGCCACCGTCCACTTCAAACCCTCGACCAGGAGATTGACCGGAACGAGCACCACCGCGAGCTCGGACACGAACGCTCGGCCCGCTGCGCCGGAGAGCAGTCCCAGGGCGGCGGCACCGATCAGCACCCACCGGGCCTTGGAACTCACGAAGTCCATCGCCTGGTGGGCGGACGGCTCCTGGTGCGAGCGCATCCAGCCTTGCACGGCGTCATCCAGCGGCTGGAGCGGCCACGAGAGCGCCGCCGCGAGCAGGATCGCGCGCGCGAGTGCGGTCACCGCCGACCCGGGAACCACAGCGCGCTCGCCGGCAGGACACCCTCGAGGTCGCTGGTCGCGCGCACGTTCACCTGGTCACTCGTGCGACCCAGCACGCGCACCACCTGGCCGGGGTCGAGCAGGATGTCGCCGGGTGGCAGCGGCACGCTGGCACGCACCACGGCGAGGCGCTGGCTCGCACGCCACGCGGCTTCAGCCGGCCACCACAGGCCGGTCAAGCAGGCGAGAACCAGGAGCGCCACGCCCCAACCCCGTCGCGGCCACAGCACGCCGGACGCGCCGCCGATCATGAACGCCAGGATCGCCCACTCCCACGAACGAAACGGCAGCGCGCGTCCCGGCGCTCCCACGAGCCCTCCGGCGTCGCGCACGCGCACGGCCATCGCGGCGAGCGAGCGATCGCGCGCCTCGAGCCGGTCGCCCCGGATCACCCAAACGGTCGCGGCGGCAACGTCGTCACGCTGGAGCGCGCCCCACGCCAGCCGCGCGGCGAGCGGCGCGTCGCCCCCGCTCTCGTCCCACAGGCGTGCCCACTCGGCTTCGGCACGAGCGACCTCCCCGGTGCGCGCCTGCACATCCGCGGCCAGCGCGCGTGTGGCGAGGGAATCCGGTCCGGGCCTCGGCAGCGCGAGCGCTGCGCACGCCACCGCGAGAAGGAGGCCCGCGAACGCCGCCAACTGCCACGGCCAGCGCGCCGGCGGCGCCGGCATGGACGCGCCGAGGCGCTCGACGAGCCAGCGTCGCACATCGCTCTCCTGGTCCGTTCGTCCGCCGTAGCGGGCAGCACTGATGGCTTCGCGGATGCGCAGGACCTGTTCGCCGCGCGCGAGTAGCCAGGCGGCGGCCTGGTCGGCGGCCTGCCAGAAGTCGGGACCCCGGGCGAGGCCGATCGAGCGCAGCCACTCGCGCTGCCGCGCGCGGTCACCGGCGCGTGGATCGGGTGCACGCGAGCGGCGCAACGCCGCCGCCGAACTCGCCAGCAACAGGCCGCCGAGCAGTGCCCACAGCGGCCACGCGGCGTGGCCGCCGGGCCGGCTCGAGTGGTCTCGGAACACCGTCGGCAATCCGTCTGCATCCTCTCCCGACTGCCCCGGACGTGCAGATAGCACCTCGATCGAGACCGAGGAAGGCGTGCTCGTCAGGTAGCGGGCGCCCGCGGGGTCGTACCATGAAACGGTCGGCCCGAGTAAGCGGAGACGCCCGGGCCGCTTGGGCAGCAGCGTCCACAGGAACGTGCGCCGACCCTGTCCCATGCGGCCGGGCGCGGGCAGGCTGTCCTCGACCGTCGAGGAGAACACCTCGAACTCGTTCGGGTCGAACGCCGGCGCGCGCATGAGCGGCAGGTTGCCTGTGCCGCGCACGTCGAGCCGCGCGGTGATCGCCTGGTCCTGCGTCGTATGCGAGCGATCGGTTGTCCAGACCACGTCGAACTCGCCCACCCCGCCGCCGAATCCGGGCGGGGGGTTCGGCGGAAGCGGTCGCACCGCGATGTGAAGACTGTCACTCATGATCTGGATGCGCGAGCTCGTGTAACCCGAGAACGGGTCGAGCAGGCCGGTGGACGTGGGCGTCACGATGCCGCGCGCGGGCGAGATGACCGCGGGCCCGGGGGCGAGCGGGTAAAGCCGCAGCGATCTCTCGGTCACCGAGACGTCGTTCCCGCCCTCCTTCGCGCGGTAGCTGGACGCGTCACCCCATTGCTCGCTCCAGAACCCGGGCGTCGCGGGAGGGTCGTATTCGCTGTCCTCGGCCATCGGCACGCGCTGGATGAGCTGCACTCGCAGCACGCAGGCCTGGCCCACGACCGGATGCGGCGGGTCGAGCGTGAGCACCAGCGATGCCGCGCGCGCGCCGCGCGCGGCCCCCCGGCCGGCTGAGGGCGGCGAGCCGGCCGAAGCCGTCACCACGAGCGGCATCTCGCCACTCCGGAACGTCTGTCCGCCCACCGTCACGCGGATCGGGCCCACCGCGTAGCGGCCGACCCGCGAGGCGCCGATCTCGAAACGATAGCTGACCTGGTTCGTGGACCGTCCGTTCACCCACGTGAACTGCTGCTGGCGCGAGGTGCCGAGCAGCTCGAGGCCCGAAGGCAGCGTGAACTGCGGATCCGCAACCGTGCCTCTGGGATCGGTGATGTCCACGAGCAACGACACGACGCCGCCCGCCTCGATCGAGCCCACGCTCAGGCGCGCCTCCACGTCCACCGCGGCACTCGCCGGGCACGGGAGCAGGACCGCCCACGAGAGTACGAGCGCGACGAGCGCGACGAGCGCGAACCGACACAGCCAGGCGCGGCTCACCAGTCCTTGCCGTGCTTCTCGCGCTGCACGCGCGAACGGCGCCGCTCCTGCTTCTCGATCCGCTCGAGATCCCCGAGCGAGCCGAGCAGCTGCTCAGCCTGCGATTTCGTCATGGGCTGCTTGACGCCCGGCGCCGGCGGCGACTCGGCTGGAGTCGACTGCGGATCCCCGGCGTTCGGCTGCGGCGGCTGGTCCTGCTGTTGCTGGCCCTGCCCCGGACTGGGTTGCTGCTGCGGTTCGGGCGGTGGCTGATCGGGAGACGTTCCGCCCAGCGGTGTGGGTTCGGGCCGGTGCTTCGCCTTCTCCCTCTGCTGGAGCAGCCACTCGTAATTCCAGCGCGCATCGGAATCGTTGGGGTCGCGTTCGAGTACGCGGCGCAGCTCCGCCAGCGCGTGATCGTACTCGCCTCGGCCGCCGAGCAGCGTGCCGAGGTTGTATCCCGCCATGCGGCCGGTAGCGTTGTCGCGATCGGTGAGCCTCGAGAGCTGCTGCTCGACGCTGTCGGCGCGCTGGAGGTGTGCGCGAGTCGTGGCGAGGTTGACGAGCAGCGACGCCGGCGACCGGGGCTTTCGCGCACGGCGGGCGTACAGCGATTCCGCCCGCGCCCAGTCCTTCTTCTTGAACGCGGCGTCGCCGCGCGCCCAGTCGCTCTGTGCACCGACCTGGGGCGGCATGAGCGTCAGTAGCAGCAGCGCGGCCGCCGAGACCGAGCGCACGCGTGTCACCCCGCGCGAGGCGCGTTGCGCCGCCCGTGCGGCGCGCGCGCGCAGCAGCGTGATCGAACGCCGCACGATGCGCCGCCTCGGCCAGGCGATGAGTGCCATGATGCAGGCCGACGCGACCAGAGCGAACAACGGGAAGCGCGCCACCGGACGCTCGACCAGCCGCACGCCGTGCCGCGATCGCGCCAGCGAGCCCAAGGACGTGGCCAGGCGCACGAGCTCGCCGCCCGAGCGCATCGCGGTGAAGTAGCTGCCGCCGGTGCGGCGCGCGAGCTCGCGGAGCAGAGGCTCGTCGAGCCGCGAACGCACCACGCCACCCCGCTCGTCCTTCTTGACGTCCACCGCCAGACCGGAGGCATCCACGATCGGGATGACATCGCCGGCGGGCGTGCCCACGCCCACGACGTAGACGCGAAGTCCGGCGCGGCGCAGCTCCTCGATGGCCTCGCGCGCATGACCTTCCAGATCCTCGCCGTCCGTCCACACCACCAGCGCCTGCTCGTCGCGGTGACCCTGCGGCAGGAGCTTCAATCCGGTGCGGAGCGCCCGGCCGAGATCGCTGCCCGGCTCGCTCACCGTGCCGGGGCCGATGGTCTCGAGCGTGAGCCGGACGGCGGCCTGATCGAGCGTCAGCGGACACAATCGCACCGCGTCGCCCGCGAACGCCACCGCCCCGACGCGGCTGCCTTGAAGTCGCTCGAGCAACGCCACGGCCTCGCGATGCGCTTCCTCCATGCGCGTGGGCGGCACGTCGCGCACTTCCATGCTCGAGGACACATCGATCACGAACACGATGTCGGAACCCTGTGATTGGCGCTTGACCGCTTCGCGCCCCCACTGCGGGCCCGCCGCGCCAATCCCTAAGAGCAGCACCGCGGCGAGCCGGAGCGCCGTGGTGGCAAGCCGGCGTTTCGGGAGGAGCTGGACGAGCAGTCCCGGAAGCGGCCTCGGGCCCAGCAGCAGTTTGAGCGATCTCTCGGCACGCATGAGCGCGCGCCACTCGAAGAACGCGAGCGGCAGCAGCAGCACGAGCCACGCGAGCCAGAGCAGGTTCTGGAACGTCATCGCGCGGTCCCTCCGGCGCGCGGCACGAGCATCGCAGACCGGCTCATGGCACCCGAAACGCCCAAGTGGCGTTCGACCAGCCGTGGAGCGCCAGCAGCAGGGCCGCGACCGCGAGCAGAAACGGCCCCAGATCCCGGAACTCGCGGTAGACGAGCGCGCGGATCGGGGCGCGCTCCATGCGATCGATCTCCCCGTAGATCGCGGACAACGACGCCGTGTCCCCGGCGCGGAAGAAGCGCCCCTCGGTGACACGCGCGATCTCGACCAACGGCTTCTCGTCCACGGTGACGGGCTGCATGATGGTGGTGCGGCCCAAGAGCGGGTCCATGATCTCGACCGGCGCCACCGAAGGCCGTCCCACGAGCACGGTGTAGACGCGCACGCCCATCGCACGCGCCAGGTCCGCGGCGGTGAGCGGGTCGATCGCGCCGCGGTTGTTCTCGCCGTCCGTGAGCAACACCGCCACCTTGCTCGGCGTGCGGCTCTCGCGAAGCCGTTGGACCGATGTGGCGAGACCCATGCCGATCGCGGTGCCGTCCTCGGCCATGCCGTAGTCCAGCTGCTGGAGCAGGTCCTGGAGCGTCTCGTGGTCCAGCGTGAGCGGGCACTGCGTGAACGCGCTGGCCGCGAATCCGACGAGCCCGATGCGGTCGTGCGGCCGGATGCGGATGAAGTCCCGTGCGGTCGCGCGCGCCGCCGCGAGCCGGTCGCCGCCGCCCATGTCGCCCGCGCGCATGCTCGGCGAGATGTCGATCGCGATGACGATGTCCACGCCGCGCGAGTCCACCTCGCTCTGCTGGATTCCCTGCTGCGGCCGCGCGGCCGCGAGCAGTGCCAACGCCAGAGCCGACCAGGGCAGCACACGCACGACGAGCCACAGCCAGCGCGCGATACCCGGGGCCGGCAGGCTCGCGGCGGACCCCCAGAGCAGCGCGGGCGGCCGCGTGTCGTGCCGGCGCGAGCGCCACACGAGCAGCACCGGAAGCACCGCGAGCAGCACGAGCAGCCATGGGTATTCGAACCGGATCATGCCGCCTCCGGCGCGGTCGGTCCTGGCGCAGGACCGGTCGGAGCACCCGGCGAGGCGACGGCCGTGGCACGGGTCGCGGCGAGCCGGGCCTGCGCGACGCGACGCACGAAAGCCTCGACCGCCTCCTCGCAGCGCACGGCCTCGGCCTCGGTGAGCGGCGCGCGCGCGAACTTGACGCGGTCCCAGAGCGAAAGCAGGCCCTGGAGCCGTTCGAAGTCGTCCTCCGGCATGCGCGCTGCGCGCAGGCGGTCAAGCAGCTCCGTGCTCGTATCCCCCGGCCGCGGCGTCGTCACCGTGGCCTCGAGGAACCGTCTCAGAATTGCGGTGAGCTCGAAGGCGTGCTCGCTGAATCGCCCCGCGGCGGGCAGCTCGCGGGCGCGCAGCGCGACCAGCGCACGCAACGCCTCCGCGGCCGGATCGATGCGCGCTCGCGCCGGCGCTGGCGTCGTCGGGCGCATCGCGGGCACGGGCTTCTTCCGACGCAGCCGGCGGAACGCGACGATCGACGCCGCGAGGAGCAGGAAGACCAGCACCATCGGCGTCCAGCGGACGCGCTCCCACCACGGCGCGCGCAGCGGTCCATGGAGCGCGCGCAGCTCGGCCGTGCTGTCACCAGGTGTCACGGTGGGCAGAATGGTGATGTTCGCCACCGGAATGTGTGCCGAACCCGGGCGGGTCGAGCGCGGCATCGCGCTCAGCTGCACGACCGGACCCTCGACGGAGATCCTGCCGGCCTCGAAAACCTGGAGCCTGGCTTCGAACCACACGCTGTCCCGACCCGCGGTGACGCTCTTCCACCAGCCCGGGCTCACGCGACCGGCGCGCGCCCGCGACCACGTGAACGATCCGCCACTCTTCGGCGGCTCGAAGCGCACCTCGACGCTGGGGTAGACCAGCACCGCCGCGCGATACGTGAGTGCCTGTCCGATGCGCGCCGAGGCCGGCGTGATGCGGACGCGCATGCGCACCGCGTCCCACTCCGGCGTGCCCGACGTCGCACGCGCGAGGCCGGGCACTCCGCCTGGGCGCATCGCCGCGGGCAGCGAATCCGTGGGAATCACGACGGGTCCCTGCGCGAGCGAACGAGCCGGTCCGAGCGCGAGCGCGAGCACTGCGAGCAACGCGCCGCTCGCGGCGCACCTCGCCCAGCGGCCCGCGGATCCTCGCCTTCGGCCTGCGAGTCGCAACGCCCTCATGCCACGCCCCGCCGCTTGCGGTGCTGGAAGAAGCGAACGAGCGCTGGGATGTAGGGCTTGTCGGTGCGGATCTCCACCACCGGGCAGAGCGCCTGCGCGAGCGCTGCGTGCGCGGTGCGCCGCCGCTCGCGGGCGCCCGCCGCGTAGAGCCGGCGCAGTGCCTCGCTGTTCGAGTCCACCAATCGCCGCTTGCCGGTTTCCAGGTCCTCCAGCATGACCCAGCCGGCACGCGGCAGTTGTTCGTCCGCCGGGTCGTGCACGGCCAGTGCCGTCAACTCGTGTCGCCCGGCCATGACGCGCCAGTCGTGCGCATCCAGGCGGTCCTCGAAATCGCTGATCCAGAACACGAGCGAGCGACGCTTGAGCGTGCGCGTCAGGAACCGTGCGGCGGCTCCGAGCCGCGTGCCGCGCGCCGACTCGTGGTCGAGCACGTCGCGCAGGATGCGCAGCAGGTGGACCCGGCCGCGCGCCGGCGGAACGAAGTGCTCGACCTGGTCGGAGACGAGCGCCATGCCGACGCGGTCGTTCTGGCGGACCGCCGCGAAGCCGAGCACGGCGCACAGTTCGGCCGCGAGCTCACGCTTCTCCTGGCCACGGGTGCCGAACAGCATCGAGCGCGACACGTCCACCACGAGCATCACGGTGAGTTCGCGCTCCTCGACGAAGCGCTTGACGTAGGCGTGGCCCAGGCGCGCGGTGACGTTCCAGTCGATGTCGCGCACCTCGTCACCGGGGACGTAGGGGCGGACCTCCTCGAACTCCACGCCGCGTCCCTTGAACACGCTCTCGGTGCCGCCGGAGAATAGGTCCTCGACCAGTCGGCGGCTGCGGATCTCGAGCCGGCGGACCTTCTTGAGCAGATCCTGCGTCGCCATTAACGGGAGCCCCCGTGCCTAGGGCACGCGCACCTGCTCCAGGATTCGGCGCGCGACCTCCTCGCCGTCCACGCCCTCGGCCTCGGCCTCGTAGGAGACCTGGATGCGATGGCGCAGCACGTCGAGCGCCACGGCCTTGACGTCGTCCGGCAACACGTACGGCCGGCCGCGCACGAGCGCGAACCCCTGCGCACCGCGCACCAGGAACAGCGTTGCGCGCGGGCTCGCGCCGTACTGCACCAGGTGCTCGATCGGGAGCCCGAAATCCTTGGGCCGGCGCGTGGCGTGGACCAGGTCCAGCACGTATTCCTGGATCTTGTCGTCAACGTAGACACCCGACAGCGCGTCGCGTGCCTCGACGACCTGCTCGCGGGTGGCTTGGGGCTTCAAGTCGGGCATGGTCCCGAGCCCCGCGCGCCGCAGGATCTCCTTTTCCTCCCCGCGCTCCGGATAGTTCACCTTCACCTTGAGCATGAAGCGGTCGCTCTGGGCTTCGGGGAGCGGGTAGGTGCCCTCCTGCTCGATCGGGTTCTGCGTCGCGAGGACGAGGAACGGTTCTTCGAGCGGGTGAGTGTCGTCGCCGAGCGTGACCTGCTTCTCCTGCATGGCCTCGAGCAACGCGGACTGCACCTTGGCCGGCGCCCGGTTCACCTCGTCGGCGAGCACGATGTGCGAGAACAGGGGGCCGCGCTTGGCCGAGAACGTGCCTTCCTTGGGGTTGTAGATGAGCGTGCCGGTCAGATCGGCGGGCAGCAGGTCCGGCGTGAACTGGATGCGCCGGAAGCGTAGGCTCAGCGACTTGGCGAGGCTCGAGACCGCGAGCGTCTTGGCGAGGCCCGGCACGCCCTCGAGTAGGACGTGTCCTCCAGTGAGCAGTCCGATGAGCAGGCGATCGACCATGGCCTTCTGACCGACCACGGCGCGCGACACTTCCTCGCGTACGCGCGACAACGTTTCGCCCGCGCGCTCGATGCGCCGGGCGGATGCGGGATCGACGGTCATGCCTTCCTTCCTGTAAGGGGGTGGGACAGCCCTGTCCGGACCACCAGCCGCGCGAGTCTGGAGGCGGAACCGCCTGCCGTCAAGCCGCTTGCGGCGTCGGTGAGGGGCGATTCGTCCGCGTCTCGGGGCGCCGCTCCGCGCGCTCGATCCATTCGGCGAGCACGAGGCGGGCGTCGCACGGTTCGAACGGCGGTTCGAGGCGTTCGAGGCGGTCCAGCCGGTTCAGGCGCCGCACGATCTCGAGCAGCTCCCCTGTCTCGCCGCCCGCGCCTCCGCGCGCGTGTACCCGGCCCATGAGCTGGTGCACGCGCAGCCGCGCGAGCGGCTCGATGTGCAGTTCTCGCCGGTAGATCTCGGCCGCGGCTTCGAACCATCGCTCGGCCGAGTCGTAGGACTCACGAGCCAGTTCGGCGAGCGCGCGCCGGTGGAGCGCGGCGCCGGACACGAGCCGGGGATTCAGGCGGGAGGCCGACTGGAGCACGAGGAGCGGGAGCATGGCGCGGGTCCAGGGCTTGGGCGAGAAGCGAGCGGGAGCGGCACGCCGCTCGTGCACGATGGGTGCCATGCCCGTAGCGCACGAAACGCCTTGTTTCGAAGGCATTGCGCGTTCCTGACCCCGCTCGGCGTTGCGGAAAACGCGGGCCCGGCGCTCAGCCTGCACGCACGCCCGAGCGGCCCTCCGCCCGGCTCGAGAACAGCGGGAACGCGTGGGCGAGCTCGCGCACCTCGCGCGCGGTGTCGCGGGCGAGCGCCTCGTCGACCGGCCGCTCGAGCACGCGCGCGATCCACTCGCCTATGCGCCGCATCTCGGCCACTCCCATGCCGCGCGTCGTGAGCGCGGGCGTCCCGATCCGCACACCGCTCGTCACCCAGGGCTTCTGCGGGTCGCCCGGCACCGCGTTCTTGTTGACCGTGATACCCACGCGGTGAAGGGCCTCCTCGACGAGCTTGCCGGTGAGCGGCGCCCCCCCGGGCGCGGCATGCCCGCGAAGATCCAGCAGCAGGAGGTGAGTGTCCGTGCCGCCTGAGACGAGCGACAATCCGCGGCCGAGCAGCGTCTCGGCCAGCACACGCGCGTTCTCGACGACTCGCTTCGCGTAGTCGCAGAAGTCCTCGCCCAGCGCCTCGCCGAAACACACCGCCTTGGCGGCGATGATGTGCATGAGCGGCCCTCCCTGGAGCCCGGGGAACACGCTCTTGTCCACCTTGTCCGCGTACGCCCCACGGCAGAGGATGACGCCTCCCCGCGGCCCGCGCAGCGTCTTGTGCGTCGTGCTCGTCACCACGGCGGCGTGCGGCACCGGATCGGGGTGGAGCTTCGCGGCGACCAGTCCGGCGATGTGCGCCATGTCCACAACGAGGTCGGCGCCCACTTCTTCCGCGATCCGCCCGAAGCGTTCGAAGTCGAGTCGGCGTGGGTAGGCGCTCGCGCCCGCCACGATGAATCTCGGGCGGTGTTCCTTCGCGAGACGCTCGACCTCGTCGTAGTCCAGGAGGCCGTCCTCGAGTCGCACGCCATACTGGACCGCTTTCCACAGCCTGCCACTCGCCGAGACCGGATGGCCATGCGTCAGATGGCCGCCATGCGCGAGGCTCATCCCGAGCATGGTGTCGCCGGCGTTCGAGACGGCGAGGTAGGCCGCGAGGTTCGCCGACGCGCCCGAGTGCGGCTGCACGTTCGCATGCTCGGCGCCAAACAGCTGCTTCAGGCGCTCGCGCGCGAGGTTCTCGGCCACATCCACCCACTCGCAGCCGCCGTAGTAGCGTTTGCCCGGGAGCCCTTCGGCGTACTTGTTCGTGAGCACCGAGCCGGCGGCTTCGAGCACCGCGTCACTGACATAGTTCTCCGACGCGATCAGCTCGAGCTGCGTGCGCTGGCGCTCCTGCTCGGCGACGATCGCCTCGTACAGCTGCGGGTCCTGCCGCTGGATCGCGGACAATCGTGCCTCCTGGTTGAGCTCGAGCCTGGTGCCGCCCCGTCACGGGGTTCGACTGCTACGTGCCTCGTAGTCGCGGATCTTGTTCACCCGGCGCTTGTGGCGGCCGCCGGCGAACGGCGTGTCGAGCCAGACCCGCAGCCAGCGAATCGCCTCCTCTGCGCTCGGCGCCGTCTTCCCGCCGAGCGCCAGCACGTTGGAATCGTTGTCGGCACGCGTGAGCCGCGCGGTCTCCTCGCTCGTGACGACCGAGGCGCGCACGCCCTCCACCTTGTTCGCGGCGATGCTCGCGCCGATGCCCGTTGCGCACACGACCACCCCCCGGTCGGCCGTGCCGCCGGAGACCTTCTCCCCCACGGCGATGCTCGTGTCCGGGTAGTCCACCGATACCTCGGCGGAGTCCGTGCCGAGGTCAAGGACATCGTGACCCAGGCGCTGGAGTTCCGCCTTCACGCGCTCCTTGAGCGCGTAGCCGGCATGGTCGCTGCCCACCGCGACGCGCACGACTCAGGCCTTGGCGATCGCAGCCGCGACGCTGCGCGGCACCTTCGTGAGCCATCCATGACGATCGGGCAGGTCCCCCTTCACGATGCCGAAGAAGGCCTGCTGGATCGCCTTCGTGACAGGGCCCACGTCGCCGTTGCCCACGGGCAGCCGATCCACGGCGGTGATCGGCGTCACCTCCACCGCGGTTCCAGTGAAGAACGCCTCGTCCGCCACGTAGAGCAGCTCTCGCGGGATCACCATCTCGCGTACGTTGTAACCCAGCTCGCGGGCCAGCTGCAGCACGCTCGCGCGCGTGATGCCGGCGAGGATGCTGTTGTGCATCGGCGGCGTCACGAGCTCGCCCTTCACGACCAGGAACAGGTTCTCGCCCGAACCCTCGCTCACGTAGCCGTGCACGTCGAGCGCGATGGCCTCGGCGTAGCCGTCCTCGACCGCCTCGAGCTTCAGGAGCTGCGAGTTGAGGTAGTTGCCGCCGGCTTTCGCCATCGCCGGCAGCGTGTTCGGCGCCATGCGCGCCCAGGTGCCGATCTTCACCGACACGCCCTTGTTGAGCGCGTCGTCCCCCAGGTACTTGCCCCACGGGTAGGCCGCGACCATGACATCGATGGGAGTGCCGATCGGGTTCACGCCGACGTGCGAGTAGCCGCGGTAGACGAGCGGCCGGATGTAGCACTCTTGCAGCTGGTTCACGGAAACCGTCTCGATGCAGGCGCGCTCGATCTGCTCGGTTGTGAACGGCATCTTCATTCGGTAGATCTTCGTC
This sequence comes from Candidatus Eiseniibacteriota bacterium, assembly GCA_023249845.1. GTDB lineage: Bacteria > Eisenbacteria > RBG-16-71-46 > RBG-16-71-46 > RBG-16-71-46 > JAIOPA01. Next base: position 3,174 of record JAHFBW010000025.1, on the reverse strand, counting down.
GAGTACGCCAGGCGCTCGATGTGCTCGCCGAGCCGGAAGATCGCCGGACCCTGTTTCGTGTGATAGCAGCGGATGCCTTCGAACACGCTGGACCCGTAGTGCAGCACGTGCGAGAGCACGTGCACCTTGGCGTCGTCCCATGCCACGAACTGGCCGTTCATCCAGATCTTCTCGCTCTTGGTCATCGCCATGGCAGGTCCCCTCCCGTCGGACGGACCGTGTTCACGATAGCCTGCGCTCGCGAAGCGCCTGCCGCACGTGCGGCGCGATGCGCCGTGCGTGCCGCCGCAATCTCCGCCAGCATTCTTCGTAGGCCTCGATCGAGGCCCCGAACGGATCGAACACCGGAAGCCCGGGCTCGCCCGGCTCCGGCCACTCACTCAGGAGATGCACCGTTCCCGGCGCCGCGCCCAGCGCCTCCACGGCGCTCCGCTGCGACGGGCTCATCACGAATACGAGATCCGCCTCGCGAACCTGATCGCGTGTCACCGGCCGGGAGCGATGTCCCGACAGGTCGAAGCCATCCGCGGCGGCCACGCGCCGGGAGCCCTCGCTCGCCGGCAGGCCGAGCGTCGCGCCCGTGCCCGCCGAGGACACGGCGACGTCGGCCGCGTCCTCGCCGAGCTCCGCGCGCAACGTGAGCACCGCGAGCGGGCTGCGGCACGTGTTCCCGGTGCACACGAACAGGACGTTGAGGCGGGGCCGCGACGACATTCGATGCGAGGATAGGCGTGCGGTTTCGGGCCCGTCAACCGCGCCCCGAAGTCAGGTCTTCGTATTCACCGAGCCATGGAGTGACGTCGAGCTCCCCGCGCCGAAGGAGCTTCGGGCTGGGACCCGATACATCCACGAGCGTCGAAGGAACGGCGCCGCGCCGCGCACCGCCGTCGAGCACGAGGTCGAGCTGGTTCCCGAAGTACCCCACCACCTCCTCCGCGGATTCTGCAGGGCGCTGGCCCGAGAGATTCGCGCTGCTCGAGACCACCGGCCCCCCAAAACGCTGGAGCAGCGCGTGGGACAGCGTGTCGCGCGGGCAGCGGAGCGCGATGGTACCGCCCTCGCCGCGCACCGCGACGGGCACGAGGCTCGCGGCGTGAAAGATGAGCGACAGCGGCCCCGGCCAGAACTCGCGGATCAGCCGGCGTGCCACCAGGCTCACGGAGCTTGCGAGCCCATCCGCCTGGGAGGCCTCGGGAATCAACGAGATGAACGCGTGCCGGGCGTCCCGGCGCTTCAACCGACCTACCAGCTCCACCGCCGCGACATCGAACAACGAACAGCCGAGGCCGTATAGCGTGTCGCTGGGGAACGCGATCACCCCGCCACGCATGATGGCCTGCGCCGCGGCCTCGAGCGCCTCTCGACCGGGATGCTGGGGGTCGACCTTCAGGATCTCCACGCGCGTCCCCTCACGCCTTGGCGCCGCTGGCCATGCGCTCGGCATGCGCTTCGAGCCGGCGAGCGAGCGGGGAGTCGGAGACCGCGAGGATGCGAAGCGCCAGGAACGCCGCGTTGCGCGCGCCCCAGGCGCCGACGCCGAGCGTTCCAACGGGTACGCCAGGCGGCATCTGCACGGTGGAAAGCAGCGCATCGAATCCGCCGAGCGGCGAACTCGCGAGCGGCACCCCGAGCACCGGCAGCCGCGAGTGCGCGGCCATCGCGCCGGCGAGGTGCGCGGCACCACCTGCCGCGGCGATGATGACGCGCACGCCGCGCGCGCGCGCGCCTCGCGCCCACGCGGCCGCGGCCTCGGGTGCGCGATGCGCCGAGCGCACGGCCAGCTCGCAGCCCACGCCGAAGTCGGCGAGCACCTTCACCGCCTCGTCCATCACGGCGCGGTCGGATTCACTGCCCATGACGACCCCGACGCGAAGTGCCGACTTCACCCGGCTCATGCGGTCCTCGCGATCCCGGTGCCCAGCGCCGCGATGTCGGCGCGACTCCGCCAGCCGCTCCCCGAAAGCATGGCGCGCGACGCCTGTACGCGCTGCCGCGCGCTCTCGAGCGTCGCGCCGACGGCCGTGAGGTATGCGGCGCGACCGCCGCGCACCACCCACTGCCCCGCCACCCGCTCCGTCGCCGCGTGGAACACCAGCACGCCGTCTCGCTCCGCCGTCTCGAGCCCTCGCAACACCCCTCCTCCCCGCACGTCGTCAGGATAGCCTTCGTCCACGAGCGCCAGCGTCACTGCGGCCCCCTCCTCCCGCCGGATCGCCGAAGGCTCCAGCACGCCGCGAGCGGCGCTCGCGAGCAGCTCGCCCAGTGAGCCTCCTACGAGCGGCAGGATGCTCTGCGCTTCGGGATCGCCGAAGCGCGCATTGAATTCCACCACCTGCGGGCCGCTTTCCCCGAGCATGAGCCCAGCATACAGGGCGCCGCGGTAGGGCGTGCCGCGCGCGGCGAGTGCCTTGAGGACGGGCGACACGACGCGTTCGGAGACTTCGCGCTCGACGTCCATCGTGACCGCGGGCGTGGGCGCGAACGACCCCATACCCCCGGTATTGGGTCCCGTGTCGCCGTCGAACGCCCGCTTGTAATCGCGCGCCGCGGGGAGCAGGACATGGCTCTCGCCGTCGCAGATCGCGATGACGGAAGCCTCCTCGCCCTCGAGGAATCGCTCGAGCACGACGCGGCGGCCGCTACCGCCGAAACGTCCGCCCTCGAGGCAGTCACGCACGAAGGCTTGCGCCTCGGCGCGAGTCGACGTCACGCGCACGCCCTTGCCGGCCGCGAGGCCGTCCGCCTTGACCACCCACGGTGGCCCGAGCCGGTCGAGCGCTGCGAGCGCGCGCGCGACGTCGTCGTGCACCTCCGCCGCCGCCGTCGGCACCCCGGCCTCTAGCATGAGCTGTTTCGCGAACCACTTGCTGGATTCGAGCCGCGCCGGCTCACGAGCCGCGCCCGAGACCGTGAAGCCGGCCTCGGCGAGGGCGTCCGCGACGCCCGCGGCGAGCGGCGCCTCTGGGCCCACCACGACCAGCGACACCGCCTCGCGTCTCGCGAGCTCGACCACCGCGCGCGTGTCCTCGACTTCTACGGCCAAGGCGCGGAACGCCTGCGCCATCCCCGCGTTGCCGGGCGCGACGATGACCTCGGGGCGTTCGGGGTCCTTCGCGAGGCGCCAGGCGAGCGCGTGCTCGCGGCCACCAGCTCCGAGGACCAGGATGCGAGCGG
>JAHFBW010000235.1 GCA_023249845.1 Candidatus Eiseniibacteriota bacterium | reverse complement strand
CGCCTCGTCATCCGTGACCTTGCGTTGGTGGAGCACGCCGAGATCGTGTTCGGCAAGGGGCTCCATGCGGTCACGGGGGAGACCGGCGCCGGCAAGTCGCTCACCGTGGACGCGCTCGGCCTCGTCGTGGGCAGCCGTGGTGACGCCGACAGCGTGCGCGAGGGAGCGAAAGCCTGCGTCGTCGAGGCCGAGTTCCGGCTCTTCGGCGAGACCGCCAAGCGCGTCGCCGAGCTCCTGCGCACGTGGGATCTCGAGCTCGAGGACGACGTGCTCATCCTGCGGCGCGAGGTCTCGGCAGAGGGCCGGAGCCGCGCCAGCTTGAACCAGGCGAGCATCACGCTCGCGAACCTGAAGCGCCTGGGTGAGCAGCTCCTGGACCTGCACGGTCAGCATGAGCATCAGAGCCTGCTTCGAGACGGCGCAGCGCTCGTGACACTCGATCGTTTGGCAGGACTCGAGGGCGAGCGCGCGGCATTCGCGGAGACGCTCGCGGCGCTCCGAGAAGCCGAAGGTGAGTTGGCGAGACTTCGCGAGTCGCTCGCCACGTTCGCCGAGCGCCGCGACTACCTAGCCTCGGCAGCCGCCGAGCTGGACGAAGCGAAGCTCCGCGAAGGTGAAGAGGACGAGCTCAAGGCCGAGGCCGCGCGGCTCGCGCATGCCGACCGCCTGCGGGAGCTCGTCACGCTCGCGAGTGACCGCCTCGCCGATGGGGACGCCGCGGCCGTGGACGCGCTGGGAGCCGCCCGCCATGCCATCGAGCAGGCGGCGGCACTCGACGGCACGCTCGAGGAAGCGCTCCAGCAACTGGCCGAGGCGAACATCGCGGCGCAGGAGGCCGCGCGCACGCTGTCGGCCTACCTCGATCATCTCGAGGCCGACCCGCGCCGACTGGAAGCGGTCGAGGAGCGCCGTGAGCTCTACTCGCGCCTCGTACGCAAGTACCGGCGACCGCTCGCGGAGCTGCTCATCTGGCGCGAGGAGCTGGCCGTCGAACTCTCGCAGGGCGAGGACGCGGACGGCGCGCTCGCGCGAGCCGAGGAACGTGTCGCAAGGGCGGAGACCACGTGCCTCGCGGCGGGGAAGGCACTCACGCGAAAACGCCAGGCCGCCGCGAGGGAGTGGACGGCCGCGCTCGCCAGGGAGCTCAAACCGCTGGGTTTCCCGCACGCCAAGGTCGCGTTCGAGGTGGCCACGGTCCTGGACGGCCGACCGACGCCCCATGGGCTCGACGACGTGCAGCTCTCGTTCACTGCGAACCCGGGCGAGCCGCCCCGACCGCTGGCGAAGATCGCCTCGGGCGGCGAGCTGTCGCGCGTCATGCTGGCGCTCAAGTCGGCGCTGCAAACCCGTGACCGCGTTGACCTTCTGGTGTTCGACGAAGTAGATTCCGGCATCGGTGGTGCTGTCGCACAGGCAGTGGGGGAACGCCTCCGCAACCTGGCGCAGCATCGTCAGGTCATCTGCGTCACCCACCTGCCCCTGATCGCGGCCCTGGCCGAGCACCATCTGGCGGTGTCCAAGCACGTCGCCGGCGGGCGCACGACGGCCCGGGTGGCGTCGCTCGAGCGGGCCGACCGCGTCGAGGAACTGGCGCGTATGCTCGCAGGCGAGCGGGTCACGGAGACGACCCGCCGGCAGGCGCGCGAACTGCTCGCCTCGCCGACCGGGGATCGGAACGATTCCTGAGCCAGCGTCCAGGCGAGGCTCGCGGACCGCTCCGGGTGAGCGCGTGATGTCCGCCCCTCGCGGCGAACGTCACGCGAACGCGGTGAACCTGTCTCAGCACCACGCCGGAGGCGTGGGACCCAGGATGCTCGTTCCCATCCGCGCCGAGTTCCACGCCCTCGCCAAGACCGGCAAGCTGGTGCCGGTGTATCGCGAGGTGTTCGCGGACCACGACACGCCGGTCTCCGCATTCCGCAAGATCGACGACGGCCCCTTTGGCTTCTTGCTCGAGAGCGTCGAGGGCGGCGAGAAATGGGGTCGCTACTCGATCCTGGGAAGCCGGCCGTCGAGCGTGTTCATCGCGCGGGGCGGGAAGGCCGAGCTGCACGAGAACGGCCGCGTCACCGCGCTCAAGGGTTCGCCCGTGGACGAGCTGGCCAAGCTCTTGAAGCACCACCAGGCCGTTGCGCTGCCCGGTCTGCCGCGCTTCTGCGGTGGCGCGGTGGGTTACCTGGGCTACGACGCCGTGCGCTGGTTCGAGAAGCTGCCGGACCGGGCCAAGGACGAGCTGCACCTGCCCGACGCCGTGTTCATGTTCGGCGATGTCGTGAGCGTGTTCGACAACCTCACGCACACCATGAAGGTCGTGACCCACGCGCGCGGTGGAGACGACGCCGACAAGGCCTACGACGCGGCGGTGGTGCGGTTGAACGCCGAAGTCGAGCGGCTACGCAAGCCGCTCGCGTGGATCGAACCGCCGGCGTGGGGCGAAGCGAGCGAGCCCAGGTCCACCGTCACGCGCGAGCAGTTCATGACCGCGGTCGAGACCGCCAAGGAGCACATCCGGGCGGGCGACATCTTCCAGGTCGTGCTGTCCCACCGCATGAGCGCCGACGTGTCGCAGCCACCGTTCGAGGGCTACCGTGCGCTGCGCGTCACGAACCCTTCGCCGTACATGTACTTCCTGAGGCTCGGCGAGTTCGCGATCGTGGGCAGCTCGCCCGAGGTGCTGGTTCGCCGCACGGACAGCGTGATCGAGGTGCACCCCATCGCCGGCACGCGTCCACGCGGCCGTGGCCCCGATGAGGACCGAGCGCTCGAGGAAGAACTGCGCGCGAACGAGAAGGAGCGCGCCGAGCACGTCATGCTCGTGGACCTCGGCCGCAACGACGTCGGGCGCGTGGCCGAGTACGGCACCGTCGAAACGAACGAGTACATGGCGGTCGAGCGCTATTCGCAGGTCATGCACCTGGTCTCGAACGTGCGCGGGCGCGTCAAGGGCGAGCTGGCGCCGCTCGACGCGGTGCGCGCCACGTTCCCGGCCGGCACCGTGTCGGGTGCGCCCAAGGTCCGCGCCATGGAGATCATCGACGAGCTGGAGCCTGTGCGCCGCGGCATCTACGCCGGCGCCGTGGGGCACTTCGACTACCATGGCAACCTGGACCTGGCCATCACCATCCGTACGCTGGTCTACGCGAACGGCCGCGCCTACTGGGGCGTTGGCGCGGGGATCGTGGCGGACTCGGATCCGCAAGGAGAGTGGGACGAGACCACCGCCAAGGGTCGTGCGCTGTGGCTGGCGGTGCAGCGCGCCGAACGGGGGGCCAGGTGAGTCCGGGGCGGGGTGAGTGCGGGGCGTGAGGTGACGCGGCGGAGTAAGGTGAGGACGAGATGATCGCGGTCATCGACAACTACGATTCGTTCACCTACAACCTCGTCCAGTACCTGGGGACGCTCGGGGCCGAGGTGACCGTGCGCCGGAACGATGCCGTCACCGTGAAGGAGCTGGCGGCGATGAAGCTCGACGGCCTGCTGATCTCGCCCGGGCCGGGCGAACCGAGGGACGCGGGCATCACCGAGGACGCGATCCGTGGCCTCGCCGGCAAGGTGCCCATCTTGGGCGTGTGCCTCGGCCACCAGGCGCTGGGCGAGGTGTACGGCGGCAAGGTCGTGCGCGCGCCTCGGCTCATGCACGGCAAGACCAGCCCGATCCTGCACAAGGGCCGAGGCCTGTTCGCCGGGCTCGACAATCCGTTCGAGGCGACGCGCTATCACTCGCTCATCGTCGAGCGCGAGACGCTGCCCGACGTGTTCGAGGTCATGGCGTGGACGCCCGAGAACGAACTCATGGGCATCCGTCACAGGCAGCACGAGACCTGGGGCGTGCAGTTCCATCCCGAGAGCATCCTCACGACGTCTGGCATGAAGCTGATCGAGAACTTCCTCACCCTCTGCCGCCACACGGGGAGCCCGTCCGCGTGATCAAGTCCGCGATCGCCCGAGCCGTCGCCCGCGAAGACCTGTCGCGTGACCTGGCCTGCGCCAGCATGGAGCAGATCCTCGCCGGGGAGGCCACCGCCGCCCAGATCGCCGCGCTGGCTATCGCGCTGCGCATGAAGGGGGAGACCGCCGACGAGATCGCCGGCATGGCGAGCGCCATGCGCCAGCGCGTGCCACCGCTGCGCACGCGGCGCGCGCCGCTGATCGATACGTGCGGGACCGGGGGAGGCGACACCGGCAGCGGGTCCAAGTTCAACATCTCGACCACCGTCGCCATCGTGACCGCGTCGTGCGGCGTTGCCGTGGCCAAGCACGGCAATCGCGCCGTGACGAGCCGCACGGGAAGCGCCGACGTCCTCGAGGCGCTCGGCGTGCGGCTTGACCTGACACCCGAGAGCGCGGCTCATTCCGTGGATCGTCTCGGGATCACGTTCCTGTTCGCGCCGAACTACCACAGCGCCATGCGCAACGCCGCCGGGGCCCGAAAGGAGATGGGCGTGCGCACGGTGTTCAATCTGCTCGGGCCGCTCACGAATCCCGCCGGCGCGAGCCGCCAGCTCCTCGGCGTCTACGCGGACACGTTCGTCACCACCCTCGCCGAGGTGCTGCGCCAGTTGGGAAGCGAGCGCGCCATGATCGTGCACGGCTCGGACGGCATGGACGAACTCACCGTGTTCGGCAAGAACCACGTCGCTGAACTGAACGCCGGAGAGATCCGGGAGTGGACGCTCGACCCCGCCGAGTTCGGACTGAGCCACACCGACCGCTCCGCCGTGGCGGGCGGGAGTCCCCAGGAGAACGCGGCGCGCATCCGGGCCGTGGTCGCGGGAGAGAAGGGTCCGGCGCGCGACATCGTAGTGCTGAACGCTGCTGCGGCGCTGGTCGTGGCCGGCGTGGCCGACGATCTGCGCGCCGGCATCGAGCGGGCACAGCGTGCGCTGGACCGCGGCGAGGCGGCGCGCAAGCTCGACGAACTCGCGGCGTTCCGGGGCTGACATGTTCTGCTCGCGCTGCGGCACCTGGGCTTCCGACGAGAGCACGATGTGCCCGCTTTGCGGCGTGGCGCTGCAGAACGACAACCTTCCTCGCCCGGCGGGTGCGAGCGCGTTCGTGGCCCCGTCCTCTAATGTGGTGCCGATGGTGACGTACGCCGGCTTCTGGCGCCGTGTCGCGGCCGTGCTGTTGGACACCGCTGTGTTGTTCCTCCCCGGCGCCACCGTTCGCGTGCTGCTCGGGCTCGAGCCGCTCGCCTCGTTAGACCCGCAGTCGATGACGTCGTGGGCCGCGGCGGGGATCGAGTTCGTGATCGATTGGTTCTACGGCGCGCTGCTCATCTCCTCCTCGGCGCGCGGCACGCTCGGGCTCCAGATCATGGAACTTCAGGTTTCCGATCTGCGCGGCGGACGCGTGTCGTTCATGCGCGCGAGCTGGCGATACTGGGCGCAGATCCTGTCCTTCCTCACGTTCGGCGTCGGCTACCTGCTCCAGCTCGTCACGCCGCGGCGACAGGCGCTCCACGACCTGGTCTCGTTCACGGTGGTCGTGCGCACGCGTCGCTCCGCCGAGGCACCAGCGGCCCCGGTGTTGA
>JAHFBW010000234.1 GCA_023249845.1 Candidatus Eiseniibacteriota bacterium | reverse complement strand
AACGGGCCGAACTACCTCGACCACACCACCGGGGCATTCGCGCTCACGCTCGACCTCATCACCACGGGCAGCAACACCTTCAACGTGCTCGACAACGGCACGATGACCGCGGTGTACCTCCCGGTTGTGGGCATCCTCGGCTTCGGTGACGGCACCACCACCGTGTTCACGGGGGCGCTGTCGCCCGCGCCGTTCCGCCGCCAGGCGAACAGGCTCGTGGCGTTCCAGGCCGCGCAGTCGAGCCTCTTCGGTTCCGGCGATCCGCAGGTGGCCTTCTCCACTCTCGGCGCCACGGCTGACGCTGACTACTGGGACGAGAACGTGGCCGCCCCGACGGACCCCGACAACTTCCTCGACTTGCGCGACGGCTCCACGTCCATCCAGTGGACGAGCGCGCCGTTGCTCGACGAGGCCGTGTTCATCGCGGCGGACGGCGTGGTGATGAACTTCACCGCGCGCTACCCAGGCGACATCGGCAACGAGCGGCCGATCCTGACCGACGGGCTGTGGGTTCAGGTGCTCACCGATCCGACGGTGGCGAACACGCTGATGGCGCGCGTCTACTTCGGTGCCCTCACCATCATCGAGCAGTTCGGTCAGGCCCCGACGCTCGCGGACCTGGCGAACTCGATCAACGACTCGCTCAACGGTTCGGACTACATCCGCGCGGCGGAGACCGACGACGGCGGCATCCTTGACGTGGACACGACCGCCGCGCAGTCGGTGGGCATGGCGGGGGCGTTCACGACCGCGGACGTGGTGGGCACGAAGGTCGGCAGCACGACCACGGGCCTTCAGATGTTCCGCAACCCGGACGTGGTGCCGCTCGACTGGCTCATCGTGCCGGGCCAGTGGCACGCTTCGGTCATCACGGCGATGCAGACGCTCTGCGAGCGCAAGGGCCGGCGCGCCATCGGCGTGGTCCCGACCCCGGACACCGACGACGTGTTCACGGTGCGCGACTTCGTGAACGGCGAGTACAACTCCGGCCCGAGCATCCCGCCCGTGCCGACCGCGCGGGTGCCGTTCCCGCCGAGCGTGGCCGTGGACTCGCGCCTCATGGCCGTGTTCGCGCCGTGGCTCGTCTACCTCGACCAGTTCAGCAACGTGGAAGTCACCGAGCCGCCGGACGGTGACATGGTGGCCCTCGTCGCCTACACGGACTCCGTGGCGGCGCCCTGGTTCCCGATCGCTGGTGGGCGTCGTGGCCGCGTGAATGCGGACGCGGTGAAGTACTCGGTCGAACTCGACGACCAGAACCTCGTCTACGGTCCTGTGGGCACGCGGACGGAGATCGTCAACGTGGTCGCCGCGTACACCGGGCGCGGCCTCCAGTTGAACGGGCAGCGCACGGCGCAGCGCGCGGCGACGAGCCTCGACCGCATCAACGTGTCGTGGACCGTCAACGTCATCATGAACAAGCTCGACGCTGGGGCCAAGGAGTTCCAGTTCGAGTTGAACGACACGATCCTGTGGCGCTCCATCAAGGCGTTCATCGAGTCGGTGCTGGGTCCGATCAAGGAGCGCCGCGGTCTCCGGGACTTCTTCGTCATGGTGGACCAGACGACGACCACGGCTGACGACATCGACAACCTGCGCGTCAGGGCGAAGATTTTCATCAAGCCCGCGCGCGCGACGGAGTACCTCGACTTCGACATCATCCTCACTCCGACGGGTGCGGACTTCGCCGACGTGGCGGCATCGGCGTAGGGCGAGCGGTAAGGCAAAGAGCAACAGGCTCAAGGAGGCGTAGAACATGCCAGTCAGTGCGTACCGTTACGCGGGCAACATCCTCTCTCAAGCGCAGTCCATCTGGAACGCGCAGAAGCAGAACATGGGGATGTTGGAGTTGAACCTCGATCAGATCATCCCCGGTGCGAAGGAGGTGCTCATCTTGAGCGTCTCCAAGTTCGGCGTGCCCGGTCGCGCTGTCGGCACGGCCGACTTGCACTACCTCAACGGCGTCTCGAAGTACGCCACCAAGCCCGACCCGCAGGGGAACGTCACTGCCACGTTCCGGGACTTCATCCTCCCGGGTACGCGGCGCATCCTCTACCAGTGGTTCTCGCTGGTGTACAACGAGGAGACGGGCCTCATGCTGCCGATGGGTCTGGTCAAGACGACCGGGCACCTCGTGCTGTTCCAGTCGGACGGCACCGGCGAGCGATCGGCGCAGCTTCAGGGCATCTTCCCGACGAAGATGCCTGACGTGAACATCGACTTCGCGACGGGTGACATCCTGGAGATGGAGATGGAGTTCGGCTGCGACCGCGTCATTTGGGATCAGAACTTGCTATCGCCCGTGGGGTAGTGCAGGTAGGCTTCCTCGGAGGTCGTAGCGTAGCGTAGACCATCATCAACAACCAACGTGACAGGCGGTCCAACACGGACCAGGAGAGCAAGATGCTGACTCCCGCAACCTACGTCACGACTCCCGGCGGCTGGGGCCACGACAACGGCTGCTGGGATCGTGCCAACATCGAGAATCATCTCTCGATTCAGTTCCAGAACGGCCCCGCGCAGACGCGCGGTATCAACGGCGCGGAACTCATCGACGTGCTGAAGGTGTGCTCGGACTTCGCGAGGGCGCTCAACAAGGCCGAGCCCTCGCGAGCCCGGGCACACGTCCTCACGAAGATCGAGGAAGCCATGATGTGGGAGCGCAAGCGCGCGGAGGAGGAGAACACGCGCGAGCGTGCCGCCAACCGCTCGACCGGGAGGCAGTCGTGAGCGGCGCACCCGACCCGGCCACCCTTCCCCCGGGCCACCCGCTACGGAAGCTCGCCACGAGCCTCGGCGTGGCGGGCCCTGCCGGAGCCCCACAGGGGCCAGCCCAGGGCTTCCCGAGTGGGCCGCAGGGCCGCCCACCCCAGGCGCAGCGCCCGGCTCAGGTCATCCAGCCGCAAGCGCAGGCGGCGCAACGTGCCCCCGACCCCCTGGGGCGCCCGTTCACGCTCCCATCGGGTGGCCTGCTCTACGGTGACCACAGCGGCAGCGTCATCATCTCGCCGATGCGCGGCGAGCAGGAGGAGATCATCGCTGGTGCGGGTGAGGGCCTCTCGGCGACCCCCACGCTCCGCCACGTCGTGCAGCAGTGCGTGGACTGCCAGGGCATCCCCTACGAGAAGCTCGAACTCTCCGACTGGAGCGCGCTCCTACTGCACATCTTCTCGCTCTCGCTCGGCGAGGACAACATCCCGCTGTTCCCTGTGTGCCCGACCTGCAACACGCAGTTCGACGGCTCACGTTCTCTCTCGATGGTCCCTTGTCGTGTGCTCCGGCGCGCTGCGCCGGGTGAGGCGACGACGTGGCCGCCCGAGACGGCGCAGGACGAGGACGAGGATCTTCGCATCCTGCGCGAGATGGGCATCGACTCCAGCACGCCGCAGTCGGCGGAGCAGGCGTACATCTCCGGGCCGCTCGTGGAGCCCATCGAGGTGCCTCTCGCGAACGGCCAGACCATCGGCGTTCGCTACCTGCGTCTGGAGGATCTCATCCAGGCGGAGGACTTCGCCGAGCGGTCGCAGAGCACGCAGGCCACGACACCAGGCGCGAAGCTGCACAGCTTCATCCACGCCCGGCAGATCGCGACCATCGATGGCAAGAGCGTCGGCGTGCTCGACGCCATGCGGTGGGTCAAGCAGACTCCCATGCCGCTCCTCGCGGAGCTTCGCCTGGCGGTGGAGAGGAGGTCGTTCGGCTACGAGCTTTCGCCCTCGTTCAAGTGCCCGCGCGGGCACTCGTTCAGGCAGCAGCTTCCGTTGAACGGCGCGATGTTTCGTCGTCGCCTCGGCACTCAGGTCCGTTGAGCAGGTCCAGCAAGAGAGGTACGTGATGATGCGGGCGGGGGTGACCTACTCGGACTGGCGTCTCATGGCCGCCTTCCAGCGGAGGGACTACCTCGCCCGTCGGACCGTGGAGCAGGCCGCCGTGAAGGCACAGGTCGAGAAGGCCGAGGGCATGAGCGGTGTCCTTGGTCTCCTCGCCTCGAAGCTCATGGGGATGTAGCTGTGGCGGACGGCATGGAGACCATCGGCTGGATCCTCAAGGTGGAGAACAAGGCCACCGCACAGGTCGACAAGATCGTCCAGCATCTTGAGCGGAAGGTGATGGACGCCGCCTACGAAGTCGGCAGCGTGGGCAAGGCGTTCGCGGCGTGGGGCGACAAGAAGGGCGGCGCGCTCAAGGCCGTCGCCTTCCTTGGCGAGCACATCACCACGTCCTTCGGGCGTGTGTTCGGCTCCATGCGCGTGGAGATCAGCGAACTCTTCATCCACACGTTCTCCAGCCTCACGAAGAAGGGCATCTCGGGCGCTGCTGACTTGTTCACGAAGGGGCTGACGCCTTTCATCAACGGCATCACCAACGTCAAGACGAGTTGGCTTGCTTTCACGACCTTCATGATGAAGGAGCGGACATGGGCGGAGATCCTTGCCGCCGGCGCGCTTGGTGCGCAGAAGCTCCACAAGTTCATCCTCCCGCTCGCTACGACCGCGGCTGTGGGGTTGTGGGTGAAGGTCTCAGGGGCGTGGGATCGGATGTTCGGCAAGAAGGCCGCGCTCTCGATGAAGTCGGCGACGCAGGACGCTGGCTTCTTCCGTCGTCAGCTTGACGGCATCGAGAGGATCATGGAGGGCTTCAAGAAGATCGGCGGGATCGGGGGTGCCATCCTCGGGCCGTTCGGGAAGATCCTCGACCTGTTCGAGCCCTTCGTCGATATGTTCGTGGAGGAGTTGCTCCCTGCCATCGACACCTTCAAGATCATCGTCATGACGGCTTTCGGGCCGGTCGCCGACACGTTCGAGATCATCGCGCGCAGTCTCGCGACGGCGATCGTTCCCTACATCAAGCCGATCGCGGCCTTCTTTGAACTCGCAGCCGTCCAGGTGGGCACGCTCATTCAGGGTCTCCTGAAGGGCAAGCCTGACGGGATCATGGCGACCATGTTCGGGATCGTCAGGAAGGCGCAGCCCGTGCTCATGCGCGTGCTCAACGTGCTCCTCGCCGCTGGGAAGCAGATCGGTGGCACGCTCCTTCAGGGAGCGATGAAGCTCCTCCCGCTCGTGGTGGACCTGGGGCTGAAGCTCATCGAGGCGTTCTTGCCGTTGATCCCGCCACTCACGCACCTCGCGATCGAGCTTCTGGAGAAGGTGTTCATCCCTGGGCTCGTCAAGCTGGTCGACATCCTCGACAAGTACGTCATCCCGTTCATCGACAACTGGATGCCTGCGCTCGCCATCGTCATCGAGGACGTGGCGACGAAGGTCGGAGACTTTTGGGGGAACCTCCCCAAGTACGCGAAGGACTTCAAGGCCCTCCTCATTGACCCCGTCACTGGATGGGCGACCGACCTGTGGAACACGCTCACGGGCTTCTTCACGTCCCTGCCGGACAAGGCGGCCATGATGCTACGTGCCGTTGGCGGCGAGGCGCAGCACATCCTCGAAGCCCTCGGACTAGGAGGTGTCGGCGCGCGTGTCGGTGGCGTGTTCCAGTCGCTCGCGCGGATGATCTCGACACCTCTCGACACCATGAAGGCGATCCTGAACGAC
>JAHFBW010000233.1 GCA_023249845.1 Candidatus Eiseniibacteriota bacterium | reverse complement strand
GACACCGTGCCCGCGAGCAGGTTCACGGACGGCGAGCCGATGAAGCCCGCCACGAACGTGTTCGCGGGCCGCGCGTAGAGCGTGCGCGGCTCCGCGCACTGCTGGAGCTCGCCCGCCTTCAGGACGGCGATGCGGTCTCCCATCGTCATGGCCTCGACCTGGTCGTGCGTCACGTAGATCATCGTCGCGCCGACGCGGCGATGGAGCCGGCGGACCTCGGTGCGCATCTCGACGCGCAGCCGCGCATCGAGGTTCGAGAGCGGCTCGTCGAACAGGAATACCTTGGGCTCGCGCACCATGGCGCGGCCGAGCGCCACGCGTTGGCGCTCGCCGCCCGAGAGTTCGCGCGGGTGACGGTCGAGGTAGCGCTCGAGTCCGAGCGTTCCGGCGGCCGTTTCGACGCGGCGGCGGATCTCGGACGCCGGCACCTTGCGCAGCTTGAGCCCGAAGGCGAGGTTCCCGAACACGGTCATGTGCGGATAGAGCGCGTAGTTCTGGAACACCATCGCGACGTCGCGCTCGCGAGGCGGCACGTCGTTGATGAGGCGCCCGCCGATCCGGATCTCCCCCTCGCTCACCGCCTCGAGCCCGGCGACCATGCGGAGCAGCGTGGACTTGCCGCAGCCCGAGGGACCCACCAGTACCAGGAACTCGCCGTCGCCAACGGCCAGCGACACCTGAGAGACCGCGCGAGCGCCGGTCTCGTAGCGCTTGCCGACACCCGCGAACTCAACTCCCGGCATGCGGCTTCCTCCAGCGACGGCCGAGCAGGTCCACGGCGACGTACGCGGCCAGAAGCGCCACCGCTGCGAACACGATCCAGGCGAGCTTGGCCTTGAGCACGTGCACGAGCATGTCGGGCTCCGTGAGCAGGCGCGGATCGCCACCCAGCACTTCCTGTCCGAATCGTGCCAGCACCCAGCTCCACGTGAGTGAACCCAGGAGAGTGCTCACGGTGAACGGTAGAAACGGCATGCGAGCGGCGCCCGCCGGCAGTGACACCAGGTGACGCACGACGGGAAGCAACCGCGCAAAGAAGACGCCCACAACCGAGTAGCGATTGATCCACTCTTCCGCGAGCAGCCACTTCTTCTCGGGTACGAACAGGTAGCGGCCGTAACGCAGGATGAGCGGCCGTCCGAGCTGCCGCGCGGCCAGGTAGGAGATCGCCGAGCCGAACCAGGAGCCCAGCGTGGACGCCATCACCACGCCCCAGAACGAGAACGCGCCCTGCGTCGCCCAGTACGCGGCCGGCGGCACGACGATCTCGGAAGGCAGCGGGAACACCGTGGACTCCACCGCCATCATGAGGAACACGCCCAGGTAGCCCTGGTCGTGCACGAACTGCATCCAGGTGGCAAACAGCTGATGGAACATGCGGGTCGGGTCCTCGGGACCGGGGCGCCGGGCGCTACCGCGCCGGGCCTCCGGCGGCGGCGGGCAGGCGCTCGCCCCAGGTGAAGTCGTCTCCCTCCGTCACCGGGCGCGCCAGCGCGATGTCGGGGTCGTGCTCGAGCACGATCCAGGCTCGTTCCTGCGTCGCGCGCGTGAGCAGCTCGCGCTTCTCCTGCATGGTCTCGATCGCGGCCACGTCGTAGCCCATCACGAACGGGATCCGCACGTGTGCGGCGGTCGGGATCAGGTCCGACACGAAGTACGCCACGTCGCCGCCACCGGCGACGCGCACGAGCTGCTGCCCGCGCGTATGCCCGTTCACGAGCAGGGTCTCGACGCCCGGCCACGGCTCGCGCGCGCCGTCCCACAGCGTCAGCACAGCCGCCTCGTGCAACGCGTCGTAGTTCTCGGGCATGTAGGACGCGCGTTCGCGCGGGTTCGGCGCGTGCGCGTTGTCCCAGTTCCGCCTCTGGACGTACCAGCGCGCCTTGGGGAACGTGGGCTCGAGGCCGTGGTCACCCTGTCGCGTCGAGCCGCCGGCGTGGTCGAAGTGGAGGTGCGTCAGCACGACGTCGGTGACGTCCGCGGGGGTCACGCCGAGCGCCTCCAGCGAGTGCTCGAGCGAGGGCTCCGGCTCGACGCGGTAGATGTCGTGCAGCTTGGCGCTGAACTTGTCGCCGAGCCCAACATCCACGAGCACGACGCGATCATGGCCGCGGAGCAGCAGGCAGCGCATGGCGAGCCGGATGCGGTTCCGCTCGTCCGCGGGATTCGTGCGGTTCCACAGCGGCTTGGGGACCGAGCCGAACATGCTGCCGCCGTCGAGCCACAGGTAGCCCGCCTCGACGGTATGGAGCGTCCAATCCCCGAGCCTGAGCGTGGTCATCCAGCGAAAGATGCGGGACGGGTCGGCGCCGGGTCAACCGCCTGGAACTCCGCGAGTACGCGGGCGGCCGACCCGCGCCCGGGCAGGGGGATCCGGGCGTCGTGGTCGGCGCGGGCCGCTACCGTTCCGCGAATCAGCTCAGCGGAACCGGGACTTGAGATCCCCGAACGTGACACCCTTCGTGGGCGTGATGCCGACGCCGGTCACGGTGAACAGGAAGTCGGTGAAGTCGTTGTCGGAGTCGTCCGGACCATGCCCGATGCGCGCTCCGCTGTCCGACGCCTCGCACGCCACGAGCCAGGTCTGCGGGCCAGCCCAGCGCGAGATGTCGTAGACGAGCATCTGGATGTCGCCATCGTAGGGCTCGTGCATGGCACCGGTGCCGTTGGGGCCGGGCGAGTTCCACATTCGATTCGTGAAAGTCGTGAAGCCGCCGGACACGGGCGCGCCCGTTCCGACGCCGTCCAGGGCGACGAAGAAGCCGAAGCGCGGGATGCTCGCGGGGACGCGAAATGTCTGTGGATCGCCGCGCATTGCATTCCGGTCGAGTACGACCGCATCGTCAACGCCGTCCAGGGCCGGCACGCCGAAGCCCTCGGCATACCAGCCGATCCGGGCGTGGGGCGACTTGCGGTCGAGGAGCGTGAGCAGCATGGGTTTCCCGGGGTTCACCCACACCCAGGGATCCGGGTCGCCCGGTCGCGCCCCCACGTAATCCGTGCGCGCCTGAATCCGGCCGGCGCCGACGAAGCGATCGAGCTTCTTCTGCAGGTCGTACAGCGCGCCCTCGCGACTGCCGCTCAACACGAGCGGAATCGGCGAGGCCGCGAGACAGGGGCCGGCGACGGTGAGCAGCGCAAGCGCCGCCAGTACCCCGAGGGGCACAGGCCTCATGGTGGTCTCCTGAGCGGGGGCCAGAGGAACCGGAAACGATTGTCGAGCAAGGGGGGTCCGGCGCATCCGGGCACCGGCGCTCGCGCAGGGGAACTGGGAGCGCGAACGGGGATTGCTTGCATGAAAAGTTTGCGGGATTGCAATTCGCGACGGCAAGCGAATTCGCAATGCCCCGCACGCTTTCCACATTCGCACCACATTCCGCGCGTGCGAGTACGACGACACTGAACGTCGTCGCGCGAGGGGCGTACACGAGGTGGGCGCGCTGACCCAAACGTGGACAGCGACGCGGCGGGATCCTGGCCAGCCCGTGTTATTCCCTGACCGTGAGGCGAAAGCGGCGGGCTAGATGTGGATCGCGCGCCCGCTCGCGGCCAGCGCCGCCTCTTTCACGGCCTCGGGCAGGGTCGGATGCGCGTGCACGGTGCGCGCGAGGTCTTCGGCGCTCGCACCCAGTTCCATCGCCACGACCAGCTCGGCGATCAAGTCGCTCGCTCGGGGGCCCACGACGTGCGCGCCGAGCACGCGGTCGGTTGCGGCGTCCACGACGAGCTTCACCTGGCCGTCCCTTTCTCCCATGGCCTTGGCGCGCCCGTTCGCCAGGAACGGGAACGTTCCCACATGCACCGCCCTCCCAGCTTCGCTGGCCTGCTCCTCTGTGAGCCCGACCGAGGCCAGCTCCGGCCACGTGTAGACCACGTTCGGGATGCAGTGGTAGTTGACGTGGCCGGCCACGCCGGCCATGCGCTCCACGCAAGCGACACCTTCCTCCTCCGCCTTGTGCGCCAGCATCGGGCCGGCGATGACGTCTCCAATGGCGTACACCCCGTCCACGCCGGTGCGAAACTGCGCATCCACGACGATGCGCCCTCGTTCGTCGAACGCCACGCCCAGCTCGCGCGCCCCGAGCCCATCCGTGAACGCGCGGCGCCCCACGGCCACGAGCAGCACGTCGGCGACGAGCGTCTCGGAGTCCCCACCGGCGGCCGGCCCGACTTGCACCTGGACGGTCTCGCCGGTGACGCGTGCCGAGCGAGCCGAGACGCCGAAGCGGAACTTCATCCCCTGGTGCTCGAGCGAGCGCTGGAGCAGCTTCGCCGTGCCGATGTCCGCACCAGACACGATTCGGTCCAAGTACTCGAGTACGGTGACGTTGCTGCCGAGCCGGCGCCAGACCGAGCCCAACTCGAGCCCGATCGCGCCCGCGCCGACCACGATCAGCCGTCCTGGCACCGCGGGAAGCGTGAGCGCGTCCGTGCTGTGCACGATGCGACGGCCGTCGAACGGGATGCCCGGGAGTACTGCGGCCTTGCTGCCCGTTGCGATCAGGATGCGGCGTGTGGCGAGCTTCCGCGGCGGGCCTTCTCCCGTCACCTCCACCGCGGAGGCCGAGACGAGGCGCCCGCGCCCCTGCACGCGCTCGATCTTGTGCTTGCGGAAAAGCCCCTCGACGCCACGCGTCAGCTCGTGCACGACCTGGTCCTTGCGTGCGTGCATGGCCGGAAGGTCCAGCGCCACTTCCGACACGCGGACGCCGTGCACGGCGAGACCCCTGCTCGCGTGCTCGAAGTGCTCGCTCGAATCGAGCAGCGCTTTGCTCGGGATGCAGCCCACGTTCAGGCAGGTGCCGCCAAGCCTCGGGTATTGCTCGACGCACGCGGTGCGCAGCCCCAGCTGCGCCGCGCGGATGGCGGCGACGTAGCCGCCCGGCCCGGAGCCGATGACGACCAGGTCGAACGCGCCGTCGCTCATTGGGAGTCCGCCGTCGCCAGGTTCATACCGCGAGCAGCATGCGCTCGGGATCCTCGAGGCGCTCCTTCACGCGAACCAGGAACGTGACCGCCTGCTGCCCGTCGACCAGGCGATGGTCGTACGACAGCGCCACGTACATCATGGGGCGCACGACCACCTGGTCGTCCACCACGACCGGCCGCTTCTCGATCTTGTGCATGCCGAGGATGCCGCTCTGGGGCGGGTTCAGGATGGGCGTGCTCAAGAGTGAGCCGAACACGCCGCCATTCGTGAGGGTGAACGTGCCGCCCGAGAGCTCCTGGGGCGTGAGCTGGCTGTCGCGTGCACGCTGCGCGAGGCGGGCGACCTCGCGCTCGAGGCCGGCCAGGTCCAGTGCCTGCGCATCGCGCACCACGGGCACGACCAGCCCGCGCTCGGTGCTCGCCGCGATGCCGAGGTGCACGGCGCGGTGGAAGACGATGTCGGTGCCGCGGATCTCGGCGTTCACGGCCGGCACGTCGTCCAGCGCTTGAATACACGCGCGCGCGAAGAAGCTCATGAAGCCGAGCTTGACCCCGTATCGCTTCTCGAACGCGTCCTTGTGGCGGGCCCGCACCTCGAGGACCCGCGACATGTCGATCTCGTTGAAAGTCG
>JAHFBW010000024.1 GCA_023249845.1 Candidatus Eiseniibacteriota bacterium | reverse complement strand
GCGACACCGCGGACACGTCATGGCCGGCGGCAAGGAACGCTTCCGCGGCGGCCGCGCTCAACAGGCCGGAGCCCCCGAGCAGGAGGATGCGCAATGCGCGTCCCGGTCAGGCGGCCCGTCGGGGCCTGGCAGACCTCTCGACCTCGGGCCACGTGACGCCTTGGTCCGCGAGTGCGAGGCGAACCCGTTCGACCTCAGCGCGCAGCGCGGACAGCTCCACCGAGGCTTGTCGCATGTGCTGCGTGAGCAGGACGATCCGCAATCCGGCGCGGACGCGGGCCATCAGCTCACCCTGGTCGCAGGGTTTGACGAGGTAGTCGTCGGCGCCAGTGTCGAGCGCCAGGAGCTTGTCGCTGATCTCGCCCTTGGCGGTCAGCAGGATGAAGTACGGCGCGGTCTCCTTGAGCCCGGTCTTGACCGACTGGCAGAGCTCAAGCCCGTCCACCTGAGGCATCATCCAGTCCGAGATGACGAGATCCGGTTCGAACGTGACGATGGCCTTCATACCCTCGCGTCCGTCGGACGCGGACTGTACCTGGTAGCCCTCGGCCTCGAGCCGCCGCACGAGCACACGTTGGAAGAACGGGTCGTCCTCCACGACGAGGATGCGGATGTCCGGCGTGGCCTTCATGCCGCGCGCTCCATGAGTTCGAGAGCCACTCGAGTGAACTCGTCGTGGTCCACGATCGGCTTCGCGACGTAGCCGTCGGCGCCGCTCTCCTCGATGAGCGCCTCGGCGTCCCCTCGCATGGCGTGAGCAGTGGCGAGCAGCACCGGCACCTGGCCGTGCGATTCGGCGCGGATCATACGACAGATCTCGACGCCCCCCACGGGGAGTCCCTCCCAGTTCGAGCGCCGCAGCGAGACGTCGAGCACGACCAGCGCGATCTGTCCCCCGCGCACGAGCCTCAGCACCTCGGCAGGATCCTCGGTGATGGTGACCTGGCAGCTGGCGCGCTTCTCGAGCAGCTTCCGGAACAGGATCGCGTTGTGCTCGTCGTCCTCGACCACGATAACGTGTCTCATGCTGCCTCGCGCTCCTCGTCAGGCCACGCGTCCCTGTCCCCGGCCCGGGCATTCCGAAGGTGCCAGTCGAGGACATGCGGAAGCAGCTGCGGGTCGTCATGCACGGCCGACTTCGAAACCACGTTCAGGACCAGGCCCTCTTCGAGCAGCCGGCGCTCCTCCTCATTACGGGGATCCGGGAAGTTCGTCAGCACCATGACCGGCATGTCCGCGTGCAGGCCGGACAGCGTCATCTCGCGCAGGACATCGTAGCCGCTGACCTCCGGCATCATGAGATCCAGGAGCAGGACGTCGTACGAGTTGGGGTGGGTGCGCAGGATGTGCAGGCACTCGTCCCCATTGTTCGCGACCTCTACCAGGAAGCGATCGGGTGGCAGCACCTTGCGCACGTACGCGGACACCGTGGGGTCGTCGTCGGCCATGAGCACACGGATGACTCGATTCACTGGACTGCCCGCGAGCTCCGTCACCTTCGCGATGAGCGCCTGCGGCTCGACGGGCTTCACCATGTGCTCCGGACGGCGCGCGAACGCCGTGGAGTGCAGCCGCTGCTTCAAGTCACCGTCGAACCCGGTCACGAACACCACGGGGATGTGACGGGTCTCGGGTTCGTTCGACATGCGCCGTGCGAGATCCCACCCCGTGCGGAGCGCCGCGCCTTCCTGTGACGTCAGCGCGTAGTCCAGCACCACCACCGCCGGATGGAGCCTCCGGATGAGCATCCACGCGGATTCGGCGTGTTCCGCCTCCACGGTGCGATAGCCCCCGCGCTGCAGGACGGCGATCACGAACTGGCGGAATACGGCATCGTCCTCGACCACGAGCACGAGCGGCTTTCCGGCGCCGCCTTCGATCTGCTCCGTGCCGACCTCGCCGGCAGGTCGCGGCGGCTCCGCGCCCTCGCGCCACACCGGCAGAGAAAAGTAGACGCGCGTGCCATGTCCCTCGCCCTCGCTGTGGACGCCGATGATGCCGCCCATGAGCTCGACGAGGCTTTTGCAGATGGCGAGCCCGAGGCCGGTGCCGCCGAACCGGCGCGTCGTGCTGCCGTCGGCCTGAACGAACTTCTCGAACACCAGCTTCTGGCGGCCCGGCGCGATGCCGATGCCGGTGTCCTCGACCTCGAGGATCAGGTGACCCAGCTCGGCGTGGGAGCGGGCGCGGACGCGGATCCCGCCCTTCGCGGTGAACTTGAGGCTGTTCCCGACAAGGTTGATGAGCACCTGCTTGACCTTGCCAAAGTCCCCGCGCGCCGCGACCTCACGGTTCGTCAAGTCCTCGAACTCGAGCTTCAGTCCCTTTTGCGCGGCCTGCACGTGTGTCACGGTGTAGACTTCGTCGAACAACTGCTGCAGTTCGAGCCGCGCGATGTCGAGCGCGAGCTTGCCGGCCTCGATCTTTGCGATGTCGAGAACGTCGTTGATGAGGCCGAGCAGGTGCCGCGAGCACTGCAGCGCCTGCTTCAGGAACTCCCGCTCCTCCTCCGGCGAATCGCAGAGCCCGTCCAGCACGAGCTGCAAGAACCCGATCATGCCGTTCAGCGGCGTGCGCAACTCGTGTGAGGTGTTGGCGAGGAACTCGGTCTTGAGTCGAGATGCCTCTTCGAGCTGCGCATTCAGCTCCTCGAGCCGGCGGTTCGAGTTCTCCAGACCCTCGGCAGCCTCCCGCAGCCGGCGCTCGGCCTCGAGTCGCTCGCGCATGTCGCGCGCGATCGCGGTGTAGACGAGGCTGTCCCCCTCGCCCGCTCGCGCCAGCGAGAACTCCGCGGGGATGCGCGTGCCGTCCCTGCGGATGACCTCTCCCGCGAGCACGGCGCCCACCTGCGGCAGCGAGATGGTCTGCGCCGAGGTGCCCCAGTGGAGGATGCGCTGGATGGGTTCGTCCTCCAACTCCGTGCCGTCCACCCCCACCATGGCGAGCGCGGCGCGATTCGCGCTCCGCACGTGTCCATGGCGATCGAAGGTGAAGATGGCGTCGAACGCGGTGTCCAAGATGGCGTGCAGCCGCTGGGCGTGACGCTCGGTGATCTCGATCTCGCGCCGCGCGAGACCGGTCTTGTACGAGCGCCGCCAGACGAGCGCGATGGCGCCGAACACCGCCAGCAGGATGAGGTCCATGAATGCTAACGCCTGGCGGACTGACGCCATCCCGGACATCAGCTCGGCGCGGCTCCCCTGTGCCACGAAGCCCCAACCGGCGTTCGACAGCGGGCGAGTGACCGCCCACGTGACGTCGTCACCCGCGGGCAGCTCGACGCGCGAGGCCACGCCCGTGGCGGCCATCGCGCTCGCCATCGCGGCGGGCGCGCTCATGGCGGCGCGGGCCCCCGCGAGCGTGCCGCGATCCCCCGCGAGCCCGGTGAGCGTGACGACTTCTTCGCCGTCGCGCTCGACGAGGTAGGCGCCGCTCGAAACCCCGAAGCCCGGCCACTGGCGGAGCATGGGTTGGAGCGTGCCCGAGAGGTCCGTCTCGAACACGACGCTGCGCGTGACACGGCCACCGCCCGAGAGCGGCACCGCGATGGCCAGCTTGCTGCCATACGGGGGACACCAGACTGACTGCCCCGAGATGGCCGCCGCCACGCCTGCCATGCGGTAGGCCAGGTCGCGCGACGCCGTGCTCGCCCGGCGCGAATGCAGGGTGTTGCCGTGCTCGTCGAGCACCGTGACGTTGTCGAAGTCGAACGCTCTCGCGCGGCGGTCCAGCTCATCGAGCAGCTGGCTCGTGACCGCCCCACTCGATCCCGCGCCCGCGGTGTTCACGGCGGATTCGAGCGCCGGGTCGCGAGCGACGCTCGTCGCTTCGCGTCGCAGCACCCCGAGGACATGGTCCACGTCCGCGCTGCGCACGTCCGCGGCGGCCTCGAGCCGCTTCCACGCCTCGCGCTCCAGACGCGCGCGAGCGTTGTGCCACAACGCCAGGTTCAACCCCACGACACCGAGCGTCAGCAACAGCACGAATCCCGTGAGGATCCGCACGCCCTCGCGGCGCACGTCGAGCCCGCGCGAGAGCAGGAACGACGACGCGCTGCGAGGACCGTCGTGCTCAGGTCCTCCCAATTCCTTTTGGGGATGCGCGGACGGCGTCGGCATCGTCAGGGCGTCCTTGGGACTCGTGATGGGTTGGCCCGCGCCGAGCGCGCGGGGGTCCGACCCCATCATCGGCGCGCCGAGCCTTGAAACTGAGTGGAAACCCGGCCGCCGCGTCCCCCCGCGCGCCCGCCGCGCAGGGTGCCGCGGACTACGCGCCCTGTTTCTGCCAGTAGCGGGGGCGCAGGTTCGCCGCCAGCACCCGCTTGCGCAGCCGCAGAGAACTGGGAGTCACCTCCAGCAGCTCGTCGTCGCGGATCCACTCGATGGCCTGCTCGAGCGACAGTCGGTGCACGGGCACGAGCCGGACCGCGTCCTCGCCAACGGACCGCATGTTCGTGAGCTTCTTCTCTCGCACCATGTTCACGTCGATGTCCTGCTCGCGCGAGTTCTCGCCCACGATCATGCCCTCGTACACGCGGTCATTCGGCTCCACGAAGATCTCGCCGCGGTCCTGAACGTGCTCGATCGCGTAGGGCGTCACCTTGCCCTGGCGGTCCGCCACCAGCGCGCCCGTCGTGCGGTGCGGGATGTCGCCGCTCCACGGCTCCCAGCCGTCGAACAGGTGGTTCAGGAGTCCGGTGCCTCGCGTGTCGGTGAGGAACTGGCTCCGGAACCCGATGAGGCCCCGCGACGGAATCCGATACTCCAGCCGCACTCGGCCCGTGCCGTGGTTCACCATGTTCATCATGCGGCCGCGGCGTGTGCCGATCTTCTGGGTCACGACGCCGACAAACTCCTCGGGGCAATCGATGACCAGGCGCTCCATGGGCTCGTGCTTCACGCCGTTCTCGTTGCGCGTGATGACCTCGGGTTTGCCCACCGCCAGCTCGAAACCCTCGCGCCGCATCATCTCCACGAGGATCGCCATCTGCAGTTCGCCGCGACCGGAGATGACGAATGTGTCGGGCGTGTCGCCGGGCTCGACCTTCAAGCTCACGTTCGTGAGCAGCTCGCGTTCGAAGCGGTCCCGCAGGTTTCGCGAAGTGACGTACCTTCCCTCCTGGCCCGCAAACGGCGAGTTGTTGACGCAAAACACCATGCTTACGGTGGGTTCATCCACCAGCACGGGCGGCAGCGGGCGCGGGTCCTCCGGATCGGTCACCGTCTCGCCGATGTGCACTTCCTCGAACCCGGCCAGCGCGACGATGTCGCCGGGGCCGACTTCCGGGACTTCGGCGCGCTCCAGACCCTCGAACACGTAGAGGTTCGTGACGCGCGACCGCACCTGCGTCCCGTCGCGCCGCACGAGCATCACGTCCTGCCGCGGGCGCAGCGTGCCGTTCACGACGCGGCCGATCGCGAGGCGTCCAACGTAGTCCGAGTAGTCGAGGTTCAGCACGAGCATCTGCAACGGCACGTCCGGCTCGTAGCGCGGCGCCGGGATGGCGCGGACGATCTCGTCGAACAGCGGTTTCAACGGTAGGTCCTCGCCGTCGGGCCTGAGCCGGCAGATGCCATCGCGAGCGATCGTGTAGAGCACCGGGAAGTCGAGTTGGTCCTCGTGCGCGTCGAGATCGATGAACAGGTCGTAGATCTCGTTGAGCACTTCGGCCGCTCGGGCGTCCTTGCGGTCGATCTTGTTGATCACGACGATGGGTGGCAGACCCAGTTCGAGCGCCTTCCGCAGCACGAAACGGGTCTGCGGCAGCGGCCCCTCACTGGCGTCCACGAGCAGGAGCACACCGTCCACCATCTTGAGCGTGCGCTCCACCTCGCCGCCAAAGTCGGCGTGGCCAGGCGTATCCACGACGTTGATCTTGATGTCGCCGAAACGGATGGCGGTGTTCTTCGCGAGAATCGTGATGCCCTTCTCGCGCTCGAGGTCGTTGGAGTCCATGACGCGCTCCGCGACCTCTTGGTTCTCGCGGAACACGCCGCTCTGCCACAGCATGGCGTCCACGAGCGTGGTCTTGCCGTGGTCGACATGGGCGATGATCGCGATGTTGCGGAGCTGTTCGCGTGCGACCAAGGGCTTCGCCGGGGCGGCATTCAAGGTTGTACCTCCGAGAGGTTGCGTTCGGCGAGGAACGAGCGCAGGCGCTCCCATTGCCCCGGGCGTTCGTAGAGAGAATCGTAGGAATAGAGCGCCACCGCCGGGAATCCCATGGCGCGCGCTGCTTTGATCTTCGCGGCAGCGCTCGAAAGTGGCGAGTTGTAAATGGCGATGCCCGGCACGAGCCGGTCGACGCCGATCTGCTGGCTCATCACCGTGAGCTGACCGAGCACGGCCTGCACGGTGGGCGCGTAGCACATGAGAAACGCGCGGTCGATCAGCCCATCGCGGATCCATCGGCTCCACGGCTGGCGCTTGAGCTTCCAAGCCGTGGTGGTGTCCGCCACCACCGCGGCGCTGAGTGCGAGCCCAGGTCGCAGGGTGCGCAACGTGCGCAGGGTGTCGCGTACGCCGCGCACGATGTCCGTGACCTGCTCGAGCTGGAATGCTGACCACGCGGAATCGAGTCGGGCGCGCTCGGCGGCGGGCTGGCGTGACAGCATGAGCGGGTCCACGCCCGACTCCAGCGCGAATCGCGTGCGCGACGTGGCATCGTAGCCGATCGCGACGACGGGCTGACGGATGTAGTCCAGGTGGATGCCGTCCACCGGGTAGCGACTCGCGATCTCGTAGGCGGTCTCTGCGATCCAGCGCTTGACGCCAGGATGCGCGGGCGAGAGGAACACGCCTTCCACCTTGAGTCGCTCGCGCTGACGCGGCGTGAGGCGAGTCATCGGGCGGCCGTCGGCCATGCGTGCCACCCACTCGGGGTGGGTGTTCAGGACGTGCCGCGGGTCCACCGGGCGACGGGGCGCGGACCAGACGAGGCAACAGTTGATCCACGCGTGCACCTCGAGCCCCGCAGCGTGCGCGAGCGGAAGGATCTCGCCCAAGGGGTCGCGTTCCTTCCCCTGCAGCGGCTCGGGCGACGGCAGCCGGTCGGATCGGTACCAGGCGTCGCCACGACCCACGACCTGGACGAGGATGCCGCGCACGCCCATGGCCTTCGCGCGCTCGACTACGCGCGGCACGTCCTCGGCGCGCACCAGCGACGTGCGCAGCACCCACAGATAGTCCACGGATCGGATCGGGGCGGTCTCGGTTGCCGTGGACGACACTGAATCGGGAAGCGATCCGGCCACGGCGCCCCCGGGAGCTGCGAACATCCCGCACGCGATCGGCAGCGTAAGCGCCAGCGCGAGCCACGGGCGCACGCACGGCGCCGCCTCCCCCACGCGGGGCGTGAGAAGCCACGACGAACGCGGGCGGAAGGTCGCCCTCCCGCCCGCGTCGTGATGCTGCTGGGTCACTCGGAGCTCCAGGTTCTAGCCTCCGCCGACCTTGCGCGGGCCGGTGCGCTGGCGCTTGCCGCCACCACCACCGACTCCGGCACCCGCGGGTTCCTTCTTGCGGCCGCGCTTCGGTTTGTCCTCCGCCGCTTCCGCCGCCTCTTCATCGGCCTCCGCCTGCTTCTTCTTCGGGGCCTTCTCACCGCTCTGGCTCAGGGCCTTCGCCTCCGCCGCCGCGATTCGGGCTGCGCGTTCCTGCTCCCTCTGCTCGACAGACTTCACGAGCTCCAGATAGGCCGTCTCGCCGGCGTCGCCCAGGCGGTGCCCGATGCGCACGATGCGGGTGTAACCTCCGTTTCGCTCGGCGTACCATGGCGCGATCGTCGAGAACAGCTTCGCCACGATCTCCGACTTCATGACGAAGCGCGCGACGTGGCGGCGCGCGGCAAGATCACCTTGCTTGCCGAACGTGATCATGCGCTCGGCCATCCGGCGCGTTTCCTTGGCCTTGGCGACCGTGGTTTCGATGCGTTCGTGCTGGAACAGCGCGGTCACCAGGTTGCGGAGCAGCGCGTGCCGGTGCTCGCGCTTCCGTCCCAGCCTGCGATGGTCTTTGCGGTGTCTCATGGGTCTACTCGTCCTCTCGTCGCCGTGCGGCGCGATTCCCGTACGCAGTGCGCGCGGGGCGCGCTAGACCTCGGCCCTCGCCGACGCCTTCACTTCATAGTATGGGCTGATGTCCATGCCGAAATGGAGTCCCATCTCGGCGAGGATGTCCTGGATCTCCTTCAGCGACTTGCGGCCGAAATTCCGATACTTGAGCATCTCGGCCTCGCCCTTCACCACGAGCTCGCTGATCGTCTTGATCTCGGCCGCGCGCAGGCAGTTGCTCGAGCGCACGGAGAGCTCCAGCTCCTCGACGCTCTTGTCGAGCTGCTTGCGAATGCGGACCTTGTCCTCGTCGACCGCCGCCTCTTCCTCCTGCTGCGGCTCCTCCTCGAAGCTGATGAGCAGGCTGAAGTGGTCGCGAAGGATCTTGGACGACATCGAGATCGCGTCGTTTGGCAGGATGCTGCCGTCCGTCCACACCTCGAGCGTCAGTTTGTCGTAGTCGATTCGCTGGCCGAGACGCGTGGCCTCAACGGTGTAGTTCACCCTCGTAACCGGTGAGAACAGCGAGTCGATGGGAATGACGCCGATCGGGCGGTCGGCCTGAGAGTGCTGGTCGGCCGAGACGTACCCGCGGCCACCGGTGATCTCGACCTCCATGCGCAGGTCGCCGTCACGATTCAGCGTCGCGATGTGCAGGTCGCGGTTCAACACCTCGACTTCGGCGTCAACTTGGAGATCGCCGGCGCGCACCTCGCCCTTGCCGCGCATCTCGAACACGCCCTTCTTGGGCCCATCCCCGAACAGCTTGAGCCGCACCTGCTTCAGGTTCAGCACGATCTCGGTGACGTCTTCGATGACGCCGGGAAGCGTCGAGAACTCGTGCAGCACGCCTTCGATGCGAACCGAGGTGATCGAAGCGCCTTGCAGCGAAGAAAGCAGGACGCGGCGCAGCGCATTGCCGAGCGTGGTGCCGAAGCCGCGCTCGAGCGGCTCGAGCGTGAACCGGCCGTAGCGGTCCGAGTTCGCAGGATCGGCCACGAGGCCCTTCGGCATCTGGAGATTCTTCCACTTCATCTTCAAGCCTCCCGTATTGGAAAGGCGATCGTCACTTCGAGTAGAGCTCGACGATCAGCTGTTCGTTGATCGGCACTCCAATGGACGCGCGGCTCGGCACGTGCAGCACGCGCCCCGCCAACTTCTCGGAGTGCAGCTCCAACCAGTCCGGCACCCCCTGCCCCTTCCGCGACTCGAGCGATTGCTTGATGACGGTCATCCCGCGGCTCTTGTCACGCACCTGCACCTCGTCACCCGGACGCACCTGGTACGAGGGGATATCCACGTTGCGGCCATTCACGGCGAAATGGCCGTGGCGCACGAGCTGGCGCGCGGCACTCCGCGACGCGGCCAACCCGAGACGGAACACGACGTTGTCCAGCCGGCGTTCGAGCATCTGGAGCAGCAACTCACCCGTGACGCCCTTGGCCTCGCTCGCCTTGGCGAACGTGTGCCGGAACTGTCGCTCGAGCAGCCCGTAGATGCGGCGAGCCTTCTGCTTTTCCCGCAGCTGCGTGCCGTAGTTGGTCTCTTTGACTCGACGGCTTTTGCCGTGTTCGCCTGGCGCATAGCCGCGGCGCTCGAACGCGCACTTATCAGTGAGGCAGCGCGCCCCCTTCAGAAACAGTTTCATCCCCTCACGCCGGCAGAGCCGGCATCGGGCATCGTGATAAACTGCCATGCTCGGGTTCTCCTAGACGCGGCGCCGCTTCGGAGGGCGGCAACCGTTGTGCGGGATGGGCGTGACGTCCTTGATGGCGGAGATCTCGAGTCCCGCCACTTGAAGCGAACGGATGGCCGCCTCGCGGCCGGAACCGGGACCCTTCACCCACACCTCGACGCGCTTCAAGCCCATGTTGATGGCCTCGCGCGCGGTGGCCTCGGCGGCCACCTGTGCGGCGAACGGCGTGCTCTTGCGCGAGCCCTTGAAACCGGCCTTGCCCGCGCTGGCCCAGCTGATCACGTTGCCGTCCGTGTCGGTGATGGTGATGATCGTGTTGTTGAAGCTCGCCTGCACGTGGGCCACGCCATTCGTGCCCACCTTGCGGTCGCGCTTCTTGGGCTTCTTTACGTCTGCCACGTTCGACCTCCTGACCGCGCTGCCTGAGCGACCCGACTGCGGCGCTGGCTCGGTCGCTCCTCACTCGTTCTCACGGCCGCTCCCGCGCCCGCTCGATCAACCGTTCTCACGGCCGCTCCCGCGCCCGCTCGATCAACCCTTCTTGCCGGCTTTCGGCTTCTTGCCGCCGACCGCCATCTTCTTGGGACCCTTGCGCGTGCGCGCGTTCGTCTTCGTGCGCTGCCCATGTACGGGCAGGCCACGGCGATGGCGCAGGCCCCGGTAGGCGCCGATGTCCATGAGGCGCTTGATGTTCATGGCGTGCTCGCTGCGCAGCGCGCCCTCCACCTTGTGCTCGCGCTCGATGAGCGTGCGCAGCTTGCCGGCGTCCTCGTCGCTCAAGGCCTTCACGCGCGTGTCAGCATTGACGCCGGCCTTGTCGAGCAGCTTCTTCGCCGTCGTCGGACCAATGCCGAAGATATACGTGAGCGCGACCTCGATGCGTTTTTCCATCGGGAGATCGATGCCTGCGATGCGTGCCACCGTTCTTCTCCTCTCAGCCCTGACGCTGCTTGTGCCGCGGATTGCGGCTGCAGATCACACGAATGACGCCCTTGCGACGCACCACCTTGCAGTGCTCGCAGATCTTCTTCACGGACGCGCGAACCTTCATGCTCTACTCCCCTTTCCGCCGGGCGACTACTTGTACCGATACACGATCCGACCGCGGGACAGGTCGTACGGCGACATCTCGACCGTCACCTTGTCGCCCGGCAGGATCTTGATGAAGTGCATCCGCATCTTGCCCGAGATGTGGGCCAGCAATCGGTGGCCGTTCTCCAGCTCCACGCGGAACGTCGCGTTCGGAAGCGCCTCGACCACGGTGCCTTCGACCTGGATGCCTTCTTCTTTCGCCAATCGAACTCCTTCTACAGCTCGTCCGGCAGCGCCGAGAGGATCTCGGGGCCATCCGTTCCCACCGCGACGGTGTGTTCGAAGTGCGCCGACAAACGGCCGTCCTTCGTCGCCACCGTCCATCCGTCGGGTCGCGTGACGACCGCGTACCCGCCGGCGTTCACCATCGGCTCGATCGCGAGCACTTGCCCGGCCACGAGCCTCGGTCCCTTCCCTGCCGGCCCGTAATTCGGGACCGACGGTTCCTCGTGCATCTCGCGCCCGATGCCGTGCCCGACGAGATCTCGCACGACCGAGAAGCCGTGCCGTTCGACGTGCGACTGCACCGCGTGCGAGATGTCTCCCACCCGGTTCCCCACGCGGGCCTGGGCGAGGCCCCGCTCGAGGGCTTCCTCCGTCACCCGCATGAGGCGGCTGGCTTCCTCGGAGATCGCGCCGACCGCGAACGTTCGCGCGGCGTCCCCGTACCAACCGTGAAGCTCCACTCCCACGTCGATCCCGATGATGTCGCCTTCCTCGAGCGCCCTCGGTCCGGGAATGCCGTGGACCACTTCTTCATTCACCGACGGACAGACCGAAGCGGGGAACCCGCGGTAGCCCTTGAACGCCGGCCGGCCGCCGTGGTCGCGGATCAATGCTTCCGCGATGCGGTCCAGTTCGGCGGTCGAAAGTCCGGGGCGTACGGCCCGGCCCAGCTCCCGCAGTGCCCGCGCGACGACCTGCGCCGCCGCACGGACCCCTTCGATCCGATCCTCCTGCCGGACGGTGGCCATTCCGTCAGCGGGCCACGGCCGAGTTCAACGCGCCGTAGACCTCGTCCAACGGTCCGGTACCGCCCACTTCCTGAAGCTTGCCCTGGGCCCGGTAGTACTCCCCGAGGGGAGCCGTCTGCTTCCGGTACACCTCCAGCCGCCGCCGCACCGTCTCCGCGGTGTCGTCGGCCCGTTGGTAGAGCGCCGTCTCGGGATGGTCGTCGCAGTGACGACCGTCACGGGACGGAGCGCTGATCGCGTTGTACACGCGACGGCACACCGGGCACTCCCACCTGCCGCTCAGTCGCCGCACGAGTTCGTCGTCCGGCGCCGTGAGCGCCACCACTTTATCCAGTTGCCGCTCGCGCTCCGCAAGGAACGCGTCGAGCGCGTCCGCCTGTGGAACGGTTCGCGGGAACCCGTCGAGCACGAAGCCCTTACGGGCGTCGGGCTCGAGCGTGCGCTCGCGCACCAGCCCGATCATGATTGCGTCGGGCACCAGCAACCCCTGGTCGATCAACTTCCCTGCTTCCAATCCAAGAGGGGTCCGCCGCGCGATCGCGTCGCGCAACATCTCCCCCGTCGAGATCAACGCCCACCCGTGTTCGCTCGCGAGACGCCGCCCCTGGGTACCCTTGCCCACGCCGGGCGGGCCCAGCAGCACCACCTGCATGTCACATCCGCGAGCGGCCACGGAGTCGGCCGCGCTTCACGAAGCCTTCGTAATGCCGCATGAGTAGGTGCGATTCGACCTGCTGCAACGTGTCGAGCGCCACGCCCACCACGATCAACACGCTCGTCCCGCCGAATCCAAGCGCCGGCACCCGCATGGCCGCGAAGAACACGTCCGGGAGCGTCGCGATAGCCGCCAGGAACACCGCTCCCGGAAACGTGATGCGCGACAGAACACGATCGATGTACTGCGCCGTGTGGCGCCCCGGCCGGATGCCCGGGATGAATCCGCCGTACTTCCGCATGTTCTCCGCGAGATCATTCGGATTGAGCACGACGGCGGTATAGAAGTACGTGAAGAAGACGATGATGATGGCGTACAGCGAGTTGTAGAGCCATCCGTTCGGATGGAACCAGGTCGCGATCGCCGCCAGCGGATGGTCGGGAGGCACGAACCCGGCGACCGTCAGGGGCAGGATCATGAGGCTCGAGGCAAAGATGATCGGGATCACGCCAGCCGTGTTGACGCGCAACGGGATGTGAGTGCTCTGGCCGCCGTACATCTTGCGGCCCACCATGCGCTTCGCGTACTGCACAGGGATCTTGCGCGTGGCCTGCGTCATCACGATGACGACGGCGATCACCGCCACCATCACGGCGAGGATGACGATGGCCTGCACGATGCCGAGGCTGCCCGCGCGCACGCTGTCGAACGATTGCATGAGCCGGTTCGGCACGCCGCCCAGGATGTTCACGAAGATGATGAGCGAGATGCCGTTGCCAATGCCGAATTCCGTGATCTTCTCGCCCAGCCACATGACGAGGATCGTGCCCGTCGTCTGCGTGATGATCGTAGAGAAGAAGAACGCGAAGCCCGGCTCCGGCACCACCGCGAGCCCCTGCGACGCGCCAAGGTTCACGAGGAAGATGCTGTAGGCGTACGACTGCACGATGGAGATGAAGACCGTGCCGTAGCGCGTCCACTGCGTGATCTTCTTCTGGCCCTCCTCGCCCTCCTTGCGGAGCTTCTCGAAGTAAGGCACGACCGCACCGAGCAGCTGCAGGATGATGGACGCGGAGATGTACGGCATGATGCCGAGCGCGAACACCGTGGCGCGCGAGAATGCGCCGCCCACGAACATGTCGTAGAGCCCGAACAGCGTGTTCGCCTGGCTTCGGAACGCACCCGCGAGCGCCGCAGCGTTCACCCCGGGCGTCGGCATGTGCTCGCCCAGCCGGTAGACCACGAACATGGACAGCGTGAACAGGATACGCCGCCGTAGTTCGGGAACCTGGAAGATGGTGCGAAGCTTCTCGATCATGTTCCGTTCAGGCCTTCGGGTTCGGGGTGATCACTTTGCCGCCGGCCGCCTCGATGGCCTTGCGCGCGGCCTCGCTGGCGGCATCCACCTGCACGGTGAGCGCGACCTTGAGGTCGCCGCCCGCGAGCAGCTTGATGGGACCATTCTTGCGGACGAGGCGCCGGCTCTTGAGCCACGCCGCGTCAACCGTCGTGCCGGCCGGCGCCGATGCGAGCCGGCCCACCTGCACGACGTGAAACTCCACGCGGCCAGGATTCGTGAAACCGCGCTTCGGCAGGCGGCGCTGGATCGGCATCTGGCCGCCTTCGAACCACACCGGGATCTTGCCGCCCGAACGGGCCTTCTTGCCCTTGTGGCCCTTGCCGGCGGTGCCGCCCAGTCCGGTGGCCGCGCCCTTGCCGCGGCGCTTCGTGTCCTTCGTCGCGCCCGCGGCGGGGCGAATCGTTCCCAGTCTCATGACGTTCAGTTCTCCTCCACCTTCACGAGGTGGCGGACCTTGAAGACCATGCCCCGGATCTGGGGCGTGTCGTTGTGCACCACGGTGTGCTGCATGCGCCGGATCCCGAGCGCGCGCACGGTCGCCCCCTGGTCCTTCGGGTGACCACTTGCGCTCTTGGTCTGCGTGATCTTGAGCCTACGCGCCATGCGCCACTCGCTTCCCGAACATCTCCTCGATCGTGCGGCCACGCATCGCGGCCACGTCAGACGGCCGGCGCAGACGCTTGAGACCGTCCACCGTCGCCTTGCACATGTTGTGGGGATTGCGCGTGCCGAGACACTTCGTGAGCACGTTCTGGATTCCCGCCACCTCGAGCACGGCGCGCACGCCGGCGCCCGCAATGACGCCCGTTCCGGGCGACGCCGGCTTCAACATGACCTCGCCCGCGCCGAACTTGCCCACGATCAGGTGCGGAATGGACCCGCCCTTCGTGACCGGCACCTGGAACATGGCCTTCTTCGCCGCCTCGCCGGCCTTGCGGATCGCGTCCGCGACCTCGTTCGCCTTGCCGAGGCCGACGCCGACACGGCCGTGCTGGTCGCCGAGCGCCACGATCGCGTTGAATGAGAACCGGCGCCCGCCCTTCACGACCTTGGCGCAACGGTTCACCTGGATCACGCGCTCCTGGAACTCGCTCTTGGGCTGGTCCGAATCCCGCGGCCCTCGCCGCTCCCTGTGGGGTCCCGCCATGTTCGCGTCTCCTAGAAGTTGAGCCCGCCGGCGCGTGCGCCGTCGGCGAGCGCCTTGACGCGGCCGTGGTAGAGATAGCCGCCACGGTCAAATGCCACGGCCGCGATGCCCTTCTCCTTCGCGCGCTGCGCGAGGAGCTTGCCGACCGCGGCGCTCAAGCCCACCTTGCCCTTGCCTTCGACGAGCTGCTTCACGTCGTCGCGGCTCGAGGCCTGGGTGATCGTCACGCCGTTCGCGTCATCCACGATCTGGGCGTAGATGTGCGATGAACTCCGGAACACCGACAGGCGCGGCCGATCGGGCGAACCCGTGACACGGTTCCGGATGCGATAGCGGCGGATCTGCCGCCGCTCGTACTTGTTGTGTTGTCCGCTCGCCATTATGCCGACCCCGCGGCCTTTCCGGCCTTCCGGCGGATGTACTCGCCTTCGTACTTCACGCCCTTGCCTTTGTACGGCTCCGGAGGCCGGAAGCCGCGAATGTCCGCCGCCACCTGACCGACCAGCGTCTTGTCCGCGCCGCTGATCGTCAAGCGCGTTGGATTCTCCACCTTGATCGTGATGCCCTCGGGGGGCATGAATGTGACGGGGTGCGAGAAGCCGAGCTGGAGCACCAGCTTCTTGCCCTCCATGGCCGCGCGGTACCCGGTGCCCACGATCTCCAGCGTCTTGCTGAAGCCGGTGGTGACGCCGGCCACCATGTTCGCGATCTGCGCGCGCATGGTGCCGAACGCCGGATTGCGCTCGATCTTCTCGGCGCTGACCTTCACTTCGGAGCCCACGACGGCGACCGTGGTCCCCGTGAGCACGAAGTGCTTGAGTTCCGCTTTGGGTCCCTTCACCCTCACGAATCCGTCATCCACCGTCACGGTGACGCCGGCCGGGATGGGGACGGGCTGCTTGCCGACTCTCGACATGACGTGCCCTCCCCTACCAGACCTGACAGACGAGTTCACCGCCGAGGCCCGCGTCGCGGGCCTCACGGTCGGTCATGAGCCCGCGCGATGTGGACACGACCGACACGCCCATGCCGCCCATGACCCGCGGGATGCGGGTCTTGGGGACGTAGACGCGGCGCCCCGGCTTGCTCACGCGCTTCACACCGGTGATGACGCACTGGTCGTCGCCCGCGTATTTGAGGTAGACGCGCAGCGTGCCCTGTCCGGAGTCCTCGATGACCTTGAAGTTGTTGATGAAACGCTCGCGCAGCAGCACTTTCGCAAGCTCCTGCTTCATGCTCGAAGAGGGCACGTCCAGCTTGCGATGCTTCGCGCCGATGGCGTTGCGGATGCAGGTGAGGAAATCCGCCACGGGATCACTGACCGACATGCACTGCCTCCTGAAACCAGCGTCCAACGGCCCTTCGACCGCTGCAGCCTGGCTCGTTGAAGAACCCTCCGGCCTTGAGGCCGGGTTACCAGCTCGACTTCACCACTCCCGGGATCTGTCCCGAGAGCGCCAGCTCGCGGAAGCAGATGCGGCACATGCCGAAGTCGCGCAGGAACGCGCGGGGCCGCCCGCAGCGGTGGCACCGGTTGTATCCGCGAACCTTGAACTTCGGCGTCCGCTTCCACTTCTCGACGATCGACTTCTTCGCCACGAAAAGCCTCCTCCTGCCTAGCGCTGCCGGAACGGCATGTTCATGAGCCTGAGCAGCTCCCGGCCCTCTTCGTCGGTGTTCGCGGTGGTGACGATGGTCACGTCCATTCCGCGCACCTTGCCGACCTTCTCGATGTTGATCTCCGGGAAGATGATCTGCTCGTTGAACCCCACCGAATAGTTGCCCCGGCCGTCGAACGAACGCGGCGAGAGCCCCCGGAAGTCGCGGATACGCGGCGTCGCAACGTTGACGAGGCGATCATAGAACTCGTACATGCGCGCGCCGCGGAGCGTGACCATGCAGCCGATGGGCAGGCCCTGGCGCAGCTTGAAGTTAGAGATCGCCTTCTTCGCTTTGCGGATGGACGGCTTCTGACCGCTGATCTGCGCAAGCTCGTTCGCGGCGATGTCGATGTTCTTGATGTCGGTGGTCGCGTCGCCGACGCCCATGTTGATGACGATCTTCACGAGGCGTGGCGCTTGCATGACGCTCTTGTAGCCGAACTTCTGCATGAGCGCGGGCAGCACCTTCTCGGTGTAGTGCAGCGCGAACCGCGGCTTCTCCGCGGGGCCCGCCGGCTTGGCCGAGGAGGTGTCGTAGGTGGTCGCGGCCCCGCCGCGCCCGCCCTTCGCGCCTTCCTTTGGCGCCTTGGCGCCCTGACTCTTTGTCTTCTTCGCTTCTGCCATGTCGTCTCTCCAGGGGTGTCACGCGCCGGGTCCCGCACCCCTGGTGCCTTGGGAACCGCCGTCCGGCCTTCGTCGTGTCGCGGCGCGGGACGCCCGGTTCAGCGGGGCCCGCGCCGTGCGAATCGTTACCGAGCTACTCCTTCGACAGTGTGTCTCCGGTCGCGCGCGAGACGCGCTCGCGCGTGCCGTCTTTCGCCGTGCGCACGCCCACGCGCACCCCACGGCCCGCCTTCGGGTCGTAGAGCATCACGTTGGACAGATGGATGGGCGCTTCCTTCTCGAGGATGCCGCCCTGCTTCATCTGCCCGCGCGCCTTCGTGTGACGCTTGACGAAGTTCACCTTCTCCACGATGACGCGACCCTTGGCCTCATCCACCGACAGCACGCGGCCGGTCCTGCCCTTGTCGTCGCCGGCGATCACCATGACGGTGTCGCCCTTGCGGATCTTCAGACCCATCAGATCACCTCCGGAGCGAGCGAGATGATCTTCATGAACTGCTTCTCGCGCAGCTCGCGAGCCACCGGCCCGAAGATACGGGTGCCGCGCGGCTCCTTTTCGTTGTTGATGAGGACGACCGCGTTCTCGTCGAACCGGATGTAGGAGCCGTCCTTCCGGCGCACCTCCTTCACCGCCCGCACGACCACTGCCTTCGCGACTTCGCCCTTCTTCACCGCAGCGCCAGGGATCGCGTCCTTGACGGACACAACCACGATGTCGCCCAAACGACCGTACCGCCGGTGATGACCGCCGAGGACCTTGATGCACTGGGCGCGCTTCGCTCCCGAGTTGTCCGCCACGGTGACCATCGTTCGCAACTGGATCATGGCTAGGCTCCCGGGCTACCTGGCGCGCTCGACGAACTCCACGAATCGCCAGCGCTTGTCCTTGGACATCGGCCGGGTCTCCATGAAGCGAATCACGTCACCGATCTTGCACTCATTGTTCTCGTCGTGGACCTTGAACTTCTCCCGCCGCCGCACGTAGCGGGCCACCGTGGTGTGCTTCACGAGCCGCTCGATGGACACGACCACGGTCTTGTCCATGCGGTCGCTCACCACCTTGCCGGTGCGGGTCTTCCTGCGATTGCGTTCCGTCGTCATGGCTTGCTCGGGGCGCCCGGCGACGTGGCCTGGCGCTCCTTCTCCTTCAGCACCGTGAGCAGACGCGCCATCTCGCGGCGGCTCTCGCGGATCTTGAGCGGGTTGTCCAGCTGCTTCATCGTGTTGCGGAAGCGGAGGTTGAACATCTCCTCGCGAAGCTCTGCGACGCGCGTGCGCATCTCCTCCACACCCATCTCACGGATGGAACTGGTCTTCACGCGGGTGGGCATGGTCACTCTCCTCCCAGTTCGTGGCGCTCGACGAAGCGCGTCTTGATCGGAAGCTTGGACGCCCCCAGGTCGAACGCCTCGCGCGCGAGCTGGCGCGTGATGCCCTCGATCTCGAACAGCACGCGCCCGGGCTTCACGACGGCGACCCAGAACTCGGGAGCGCCCTTGCCCTTGCCCATTCGAGTCTCGGCTGGCTTCTTCGTAACGGGCTTGTCGGGGAACACGCGGATCCACACCTTGCCGCCACGCTTGATCGTGCGCGTGATCGCGACACGAGCCGCCTCGATCTGACGGCTCGTCACCCACGCCGGCTGCGTCGCCTGAAGACCGAACTCGCCGAACGCGATGCTCGATCCGCGATAGGCCTTGCCGTTCATTCGCCCGCGGTGCGTCTTGCGGTACTTGACTCGCTTCGGCATCAACATGGGTGAGCTCTCCTACCGAGCCGCCGGGGTCGGACCCGACTGCGTCGGGTGCCCCGCAGCGGCCTTGTCCAGCACTTCGCCGTGGAACATCCACACCTTCACGCCGCACGTGCCGTAGGCCGTGTTCGCGGTCGCGCGGGCGAAATCGATGTCCGCGCGCAGGGTGTGCAGGGGCACGCGCCCCTCGCGATACGTCTCGAAACGGGCCATCTCCGAGCCGCCGAGGCGGCCTGTGCAGTTGATACGGATGCCCTGAGCGCCGGCGCGCATGGACGACGCAATCGCCTTCTTCATCGCGCGGCGGAACGAAACGCGCTGCTCGAGCTGCTTCGCGATGTGCTCCGCCACGAGTTGGGCGTCAAGGTCCGCACGCTTGATCTCCTCGATGTTCAGCTGCACCTGCTTCTTGGTGAGCTGCTTCATTTCCTCGGAGAGCTTGTCCACCTGCTCGCCCTTGCGGCCGATGACGAGCCCCGGACGCGCGGTCTTGATGCCAATCGTGACCTTCTCGCCCTTGCGCTCGATCGTGATCTTCGAGATGCCCGCCTGGTAGAGACGCCGCTTGAGGTACCGCTTGATGAGCAGGTCCTCCTTGAGCATCTCCGCGTAGCCCTTCTTCGCGAACCAGCGCGAGTCCCAGGTCTTCACGATCCCGAGGCGCAGGCCGATCGGATTGGTTTTCTGACCCATGGCTCTAGACTCCCTCTCCTTGCAACTCCCTCGTGGCGACGGTCACAGAGACGTGGCTCGTGCGCTTGAGAATTGGCGTGGCACGGCCCTGCGCGCGCGGCAGCCAGCGCTTCAGAGTCGGTCCGGCGCCGACGACCGCCTCTTTCACGTAGAGGTCCTCGACGCGCACCTTGCCTTCGTGCAGCGCGTTCGCGACCGCGGACTTGAGCACCTTCTGCACGATGCGCGCGCCCAGTTTGGGCGTGAACTGCAACGTGGTCTGCGCCTGTTCCACCGTGTTGCCGCGAATCAGGTCGAGGACCTGGTTGCACTTGCTCGGCGTGATGCGCACGTAGCGCTGAATGGCTTTTGTTTCCATGGCTCTCAGGTCTTTCCGGGCGTTTCGACAGTCTTGGCCTTCTCGGTGTGCCCGCGGAAGACCCGCGTCGGCACGAACTCGCCGAGCTTGTGACCCACCATGTTCTCGGTCACGTAAATGGGGATGAACTTGTTGCCGTTGTGCACCGCCAGCGTGTGCCCGACGAACTCCGGCAACACCGTGCAGCGCCGCGCCCAGGTCTTGAGCACGCGCTTCTCCCCGCTCCGATTCAGCGTCTCGATCTTGCGAACGAGGGAGTCGACGACGTACGGCCCTTTCTTGATGGAACGCGCCATGTGTGTCCGGCTCCCTTACTTCTTCCGGCGGCGCACGATGAGCGAATCGCTCAGCTTGCGACGGCGGGTCTTGAGGCCCTTGGTGATCTTGCCCCACGGCGAGCACGGATGGCGGCCGCCTGAGGTCTTGCCCTCGCCTCCGCCCATGGGGTGGTCGACGGGGTTCATCGCGACGCCGCGTACGGACGGCGCCCTGCCGAGCCAGCGGTTCCGGCCCGCCTTGCCCAGCGACACGTTCTCGTGCTCGAGGTTGCCCACCTGGCCGATGACGGCGCGGCAGTTCACGTGGAACTTGCGCACCTCGCCCGACGGCAGCCGGAGCTGCGCGTACTCGCCTTCCTTCGCCATGAGCTGGCAGAAGGCGCCCGCCGAGCGCGCGATGCGCGACTGCCGACCCGGGTAGAGCTCGACATTGTGCACGTTCGTGCCCACCGGGATGTGGCGCAGGTGGAGGCAGTTGCCCGTCGCGATCTCGGCGCTGGCGCCGGACATGATCTTGTTGCCCACCTTGAGCCCATCCGGCGCCACGATGTAGCGGCGCTCGCCGTCCGCGTAGTGGAGCAGCGCGATGCGAGCCGAGCGGTTCGGGTCGTACTCGATGCTCGCAACCTTCGCCGGCACGCCGTCCTTGTCGCGACGGAAGTCCACGATCCGGTAGCGCTGCTTGTGGCCGCCACTGATCCAGCGCATGGAAACGTGGCCGTAATTGTTGCGGCCGCCCGTTTTCACGAGGCGCTCGGTGAGCGCCTTGACCGGTCGCGAGCGCGTCAGCTCCGAGTAGTCCGGCATGACCGTGTGCCGGAGCGTCGGAGTCATCGGGCGATATTTCTTCAGACCCATGGGTATCCTCGCGTCAGATCTGCTCGAACAGCTCGATCTTGTGATCGGGCTTGAGCGTCACGATGGCCTTCTTCCAGTCGTTGCGGCGACCGACCCAGCGACCCTGCCGCTTCGTCTTGCCGCGCATCTGCATCGTCTGGACCGAATCCACCTTCACATTGAAGACGGCTTCCACGGCGCGCTTGATCTCGATCTTGTTGGCCGCGCGCGCCACCTCGAACAGGTACTGCTGATGGACTTCCCGCATCACGGTGCCCTTCTCGGTGATGAGCACCCTGCGGATGATCGAACGTGGATCCGGGCTCATTTGGCGAACACCTCCCGGACGCGCGCGAGGCCGTCCTGCGTGAGCAAGAGCTGCTCACAGTCGAGCAGGTCGTACGCCGTGAGCTGGTGCGCTAGCGTCGTCTGCACGTTGCGCAGATTGCGTACCGACTTCCACACCGTGTCGTTCTGCTGGCCCACGACGAGCAGCGTCTTTTTGCCGTCGAGGCCGATCTTCCTGAGCACGCCCGCCACCTTCGCCGTCTTCGGCGCCGCGTCCACCGGCAGCGCCTCGATCACGCTCACGGCGTTCTCGCCGGCGCGCAGCGACAAGGCCGACACCAGCGCGGTTCGGCGCTGGCGCTTTGGCATCTCGGTGCGATGGCTGTGCGGCTTGGGACCGAACGCCCGGCCGCCACCCGGCATCAGCGGAGACGTGTTCGAACCCTGCCGCGCGTTACCCGTGCCCTTCTGCTTGAATGGCTTGCGACCGCCGCCGGAGACGAGCCCCTTGCTCTTCACCATCGCCGTGCCCTGGCGCTGGTTCCCGAGATGGCGCTTCACCGACAGCCAGATCAGGTGCTCGTGCACTGGCTGGGCGAACAGCTCGTCCGGCAGGGCCGTTGTCCCCTTGTCGCTGCCGTCGAGCGCGTAGAGCTTCGCGTTCATGATCAGGAGCCCCGCTTGAGAACGTAGACGAGGCCGTTCGGCGGACCGGGGACCGCGCCCCGCACGAGCAGCACGCTCTGCTCGTCATTCACGCCGGCGACCAGGAGATTCTTGGAGGTGAACGTCTTGCCGCCCATCCGGCCCGGCAGGCGCTTGCCCTTGATGACGCGCGACGGATACGCCGAGGAGCCGATGGAGCCCGGTTCCCGCCCCATCGTCGGACCGTGCGAGGCATGGCCCGCGGAGAATCCGTGACGCTTGATGACACCCGCGAAACCGCGGCCCTTCGAGATCCCCTCCACGTCCACGCGCTCGCCCTTCTCGAACACCGACGCGTGCAGCGTCTGGCCGAGCGTGTAGGCCGATACGTCGCCCACGCGGAACTCACGCAGGTGGCGGGACGCGGGCAGGTTGCGCTTCTTGAACTGCCCGAGGACCGGTTTCGTGAAGCGGCTTTCCTTGTTGGTGCCGAAGCCGAGCTGCAGCGCCGTGTAGCCGTCGCGCTCGCGCGTGCGGATCTCCGTGACCGTGCACGGGCCCGTTTCGATGACCGTCACCGGCACGATGTCGCCCTTCTCGTCGAAGAGTTGCGTCATGCCGACCTTTCTTCCGATCAAACCCATCATGAGGCTTCGTTCCTTTCACGGAGGCGCACGCCGCGCTCGCGCTGCAGACGCCGTCGCTCCGTCCGGAGGTCCCGGATCAGGTCTTGATCTCGATGTCGACGCCCGCGGGGATGTCGAGCTTTTCGAGCGCTTCCATGGTCTGCCCGGTGGACCGCGTGATGTCGATCAGCCGCTTGTGGATGCGGATCTCGAACTGCTCACGCGACTTCTTGTCCACGTGCGGGCTGCGCAGCACGGTGTACACGGTCTTGCGGGTCGGCAGCGGCACCGGGCCCGACGTGACCGCGCCCGTGCGTCGCGCGGTGCGAACGATCTCGGCCGCGGACTGATCGAGCGTCGCGTGATCGTAGGACTTCAGTTTGATTCGGATCTTTTGAAGCATTGGGTTTTCCTCGGCTGCGCTTGGCAGCCCGAAGTTATTCCATGATCTCGGTGACGACGCCGGCGCCGACGGTGCGACCGCCCTCGCGGATCGCGAAGCGCAGTTCCTTCTCCATCGCGATCGGCGTGATCAGCTCCACCACCATGTCCACGTTGTCGCCC
>JAHFBW010000023.1 GCA_023249845.1 Candidatus Eiseniibacteriota bacterium | reverse complement strand
GCCAACTGGGACTCGCCGCTCTGCGGGAATCGCTTGATCAGCTCCTCGAACGTTTTGCGTGCGTCGGCGTTCCGATTCAGCCGCTCCTCGCACAGGCCGAGTTTGTAGAGCGCGGCGGGCGCGCGGTCGCCAGTGCCCCAACGCGCCCCGACGCGCGCGTACTCGACGAGCGCGCTGTCGAACTGAGACTGCGCGAAGAAGCACTCCCCTGCCCCGTACTGCGCGTTGTCCGCCAAGTCCGTGTCGGGGAACCGCCGCAGGTAATCGCGGTAGCCGCCGAGCGCCATCGCATAGCGCCCCTGCGTGAGATCTTGCGTCGCCTGGTCGTAGAGTTGCGTTGGATCGGGCCCGCCCGTCGTGGAGCCCGGGGGAGTTACCGCCGGGCTTCCAGGCGTGGAACCCGGATTCGACGAGCCCGTGGCCGGCAAATCCGCCTGGCGCGGCGGCGTCTGCCGTTCGGAAACGATACGGAACCGAGCCATGATGTCGTCGAGCTTGCCCTCGAGCCGGCCAAGCGTCTCCTCCGTCTCGCGCGACGTGCTCGACGCGGTGGCGCGCGTGGCGTGTAGCACGTCACGTTGCCCGGCCAGCTCGCGCAACGTCTCGTCCATCGTGCGGGCGCTGATCGAGTCACGTACGCTCATCTGGTCCACCTGCGTGCGCAGGCTGTCGAGGCCGGACTTGAGCAGCACCATCTGGGTCGTGTAACAGCCGGGCGTGGCGAGCACGGACAACAGCAGCAGCGCCGCCCACGCCCGACCCGCACGCCTGGACCCCGTGCCACGGACCGCGAGCTCGCGCGCGCTCATCGCGCGGTGAACTCCACGCGGCGGTTGCGCGCCCAGGCCGCCTCGTCGTGATCCTCGTCGGCGGGCCGCTCCTTGCCGTACGAGATGACCCGGAAACGATTGCCCGCCAGGCCCTGGTCCGAGAGGTACGCCGTCACGGCCTCGGCCCGCTTCTGGCCCAGCGCCTGGTTGTACTCGACCGTGCCGCGTTCGTCGCAGTGCCCGTCCACCGAGACGTTGAGCGACGGATTGTCGCGCAGCAACTTCGCGTTGGCGTCGAGCGCGGCGCGTGCGCCGTCGTCCAGCGTGAATGAGTCGTACGCGAAGTAGATGACCTGGAGGTCCTTGGCGGCCAGC
Organism: Candidatus Eiseniibacteriota bacterium; assembly: GCA_023249845.1. GTDB lineage: Bacteria > Eisenbacteria > RBG-16-71-46 > RBG-16-71-46 > RBG-16-71-46 > JAIOPA01. Next base: position 22,188 of record JAHFBW010000023.1, on the reverse strand, counting down.
GGGGGCGCCGAGGGCTCGGGCGCTGGGGCCGGGGCCGGCGTGCTCGGCATCGGCGTCGGTGCGGTCTCCGTGGGGGTCGGAGCCGGAGGCACCGGCGCGGTGTTCGCGGGCTTCTTGGCACAGCCGACGAGCGCGCCGGCCAGCGCCACCGCCATCACGAGTGCGAGGAATCGGGAACGGGAGTTCATGTCGGGGTCCTCCAGACCTATCGGGCGATGAACGGATCGGTGACGAGTGTGATCAGGGCCCGGTCGAGCGTCGAGGTGACCAGGCCGGTGAGAGCGCGCGCCGCCCCCCGGTGTCGAGCTTCCGGGGCAGGACGCCATCGAGGTCGGTCACCCACAGACCGTACCTCCCATCACGGTTGGACGCGAACACGAGGTGGCGACCGTCCGCCGACCAGCGCGGGTTCTCGTTGTTGCCGCCCGTCACCATGGGCTGGGCCCCGGTGCCATCGGCGCGGCAGGTCCAGATGTCGAAGCCTCCGCCCACGCGCGTCACGAACGCGATGCGGTCGCCCTTCGGCGACCACGCGGGTGAGTCGGTGTAGTCCACGTCGAACGTGAGCCGCCGAACGTTGCCGCCGTCGGAATCCATGAGGTAGAGCTGCGGCGAGCCCGAACGGTCCGACGTGAACGCGATCTCGCGTCCGGTCGGCGACCAGCTCGGCGACGTGTCGATGGCGCGGTGGTTCGTCAGGCGCTGCGGGCTGCTTCCGCGCGCGTCGAGCGAGTACACCTCGGCATTGCCGTCCTGCGACAACGTGCAAGCGACGCGCTGGCCGTCGGGCGAATAGGTCGCGCTCGTGTTGAGTCCGGGCCGCCCCGAGACCAAGAACGGCTTGCGCTGGTCCGGCGCCATCACGTAGATGGCCGGGCCGTTGCCGGCGCGCCACGAGGTGAACAGCAGTAGCGAACCCTCGGGCGACCACGACGGGGACTGGGCGATGGAACGGTCGGCGGTGAGCGGCCGCGCGCCGTGGCCATCAGCGTCCATCAGCCACAACTCCTTGTCGCGCCCTTCCTGGACGACGAACGCGATCCGCGAGTCCGCCACGCCGCGCTCGCCCGTGATCTGCTGGACGCAGTCGTCGCTCCAGCGATGGAGCAGCCGCCGCCAGTCGGTCACGGGCGCCGAGTAGTCACGCACGAGGATGACTCGCCGGCCGGGGTAGTCGCGGAGCTCGCCTTCGAGGCGCACTTGCGAGCCGGACACTGTCCAGCGCCCGCCCACGACGAACTGGGACTGTTGGCTGGCGGTGTCGGGCGCCCACGCGCGCTGCACCTGGAACACGGCCGAGGCGTGCAGATCCGCCGCGAGCACCTCGTCCGCTTCGCGGCTCGGCGCGGCGCCGCTCGCCTGGCCCCGCAACGCCTCGGCTCGGAGCGGCAGTCGCGCGAGCTGCCCGGTCTTCAGGTCGATGCGCACGTCGGCCCCTTGTGCGAACGCGCGCTCGGAACTCGAGAGCACCAGGAAGCAGGCGACGAACAGCGACGTGACGAAGCAGCGAGTGGGCATCAGGGTCCCGTGTATTCGAAGCCGAAGTGGATTCCGAGGTCCGCGCCCGAATAGCCGAGCGGCAGCGGTGGCAGTTGTTCCGTGATGACGACGGCGCGCATCGCGGACTGGTCGAACAGCTCGCTGCCTGACGCGACGTCCACACGCAGGCTCGAGATGCCGCCTGACCGCGACACCCGGAAGTACACCTCGACGCGCGCGCCCGGCGGCGCGCCCTGCGGCGGCGTCCAGTTGCGCGCGACCTGGGCGCGCACCATCTGCAGGTAGTACGCGAACTCGAAGCTGGCGTCGTCCACCGCCACCTGCCCGGAGAGCCCGCCGGCCACCGGCGCGTAGGGCAGTACCGTGCGCCGGCTGGACGTGACGGGCTGCGGCTCGTCCGTCGGCAAAGGCTTCTGCTTCGGATCTGCCGGTTTCGGTTGCTGCTTCACTTCAGGCTTGGGGCGAGGCTTCGGCTTCTCGATCCGAACGCCCTGTTCCTCGTCGGGCGTGACCGCGTCGTTCGCCTTGACGACTGGAGCGGGCGTGGGCTCAGGCTCCCCGATCAACGCCACCTGCACGACGTCCGGGCCCGGGATGACGACCGTGCGCGACGGGCGCACGACGAACAACACCGAGAGGAGCGCCACGTGCAGTGCGGTGGACGCCACGAGGGTGCCGCGCACTAGCGGCGCTCCTGTGCGGGCTGCGTCACCAGGCCGAGCGACACGACGCCGGCACGGCGCAGGCGCGCGATCAGCGCGACGATGTCGCCGTACGGCACGCTCTGGTCGGCCTTCAGGTACACCGGCCGCTCGGACGCGCGCGCGCGGCGAAGCGCGTCCTCGAACTGACCCGATGGCACGACGCGCTCTCCGACGGCGATGGCGCCGCCACGGCGCACGCTCACGATGAGACCCTCGCGCACGTCGAGGCCGCGAGTCGCCACCTTGGGCAGGTCGACCTCGAGCCCGCCCTGCAGGAACGGCGCGGTGACCATGAAGATGATGAGCAGCACCAGCATGACGTCCACGAGCGGCGTGACGTTGATCTCGGCCATGGGCCCGCGCTGGGATTGCAGCTTCACGAGTGACGGGCTCCGAGTCGGCGGTCCATGTACTCGCTCGTGAACTGCGCCGCGGAGTGGCCGATCTCGCGCAGCTTGCCGAGGCAGTGGTTGTAGCCAATCACCGAAGGGATCGCCGCCGCGAGCCCAGCGATCGTGGCGATGAGCGCCTCGGCGATGCCCGGGGCCACCACGACGAGAGTGGCCGAGCCCTGGGCGCCGATGTTCACGAACGACACCATCACGCCCCACACGGTGCCCATGAGGCCGATGAACGGTGCCACACTGCCCGTTGTCGCGAGGAATCCGACGTGGCGCTCGAGCTGGTTCACGGCCTCGTCGGCTGCACGGTCCATGGCACGCTGCACGAGCTCGAACCGGGCCGCCGCGCCCACAGACTCGGCGGCGTGCTGCTCGGTGGCCTTGAGGCCTGCGAGCGCGGTGCGGGCGAGCACCGAGATCGGGTGCTGGTGCGTCGCCAGCTTCACGTCGCCGCCGGCGTCGAGCCCGCGGAACGCCTGCAGGAAGCGGGCGTCCTGCACGCGGACGCGGCCGTAGAGCCGCAGCCGGTCCCAGAGCACGGCCCACGAATACACCGACATGCCGACGAGCAGGAGCAGCACCGCCTTGGAGAACGGACTGGCATGCGCGACCAGCGACGGGATCGACGATGCCGCCGCCGCGCCGGCCTGCAGCGGCAATAAGGACAGCAGAACGGTCGGTAGCGAGGCGATCACCATCGGCTTCACCTTCCTTGTGAAGTCGCGCAGGTCCGCGACGATTCGCGGACACATTCGCCGGGAGAGCACATGCACGCTAGCACATGCCGTGCGCGCGCCCCAAGCTCCACCGCGTGACCTCGAGCGTATCTTCCGCACAACCCCGGAACACGTCGTCGTCGCAGTCAAGAGCCTGAAAAATCCAGACGGCGAACGTCACGCGTCGTTGCTTTGCGGTTACAGTTCTGGTGCGAGACACCGAACACCCATCCCTACGTTGCCGTTCGAGGACTCTCCATGACCGGACTCCGGACTCCGCTTCGCTTCACCTTCGCCGCGATCGCAATGCTCACGTGCGCTCCCTTGCACGCGAACGCGAAACAGGCACCGCCGTTCTCGGTGAAGACGCTCGACGGCAAGCCGCTCAAGCTCTCCGACCTGCGTAGGCGCCCGGTCATCGTTGACTTCTGGGCCACGTGGTGCGGCCCGTGCCGCGCCAGCATGCCGCACCTGTCCACGATGCAGTCGCGCTACGCCAAGCAGGGGCTCACCGTGATCGGCCTGTCGGTGGACGAGAACGGCCCGCAGAGCGTGCGCAAGTTCGCGCAGCAGTTGGGCGTCAAGTTCACGCTCGCCATGGCGAACGACGACGTGCTCGACGCGTACGGCCCCATCCGCTCGATCCCGACCACGTTCTTCATCGATCGCAGCGGTGCCATCGTGCGCCGCGTCGTGGGCTACATCGACGGCGACACGATGGAGGATTACGTGAAGGAGATCGTCGAGGGCGACGACTAGGAACTCCGGACAGACCCCGCGCCGCGGCGCACTTCCCCGCGGCGCTTTCGTTTGTGGCGCGGGGGCTCGGCAAGTCCTGTCGCGTGCGAGGGGGGCGAATCCCGCTTGGACGGGGCCTCGCGGCGAGCGATGATGGCGGCTCACCCGAAGCATCCGGGCCACGACCTGACGAGGAGGCCTCCATGTCCCCGCACCGCGTATTCGTGGGCTCCCGAAGGATGACCGTTCTCGCCGCGATGCTGTTCGCGGACACGGCCCTTGCCATCTGCCCCCCCGTCACGCTGATCCCTCGCGCCAGCCAGCCGACCCAGTCCAGTCCCGTCAGCGTCGTGGTCGCCGACTTCACGGGCGATGGTGTCCCCGACCTCACCACCACTCAGTCGGGGGCCTCAACGATCGGTTTACTGCCCGGGCATGCAACCGGAGGGATCCCCGATGGTACGTTCGGTCCGCGCACGGACACTCAGGTGGGTGGGACGCCGTACGGGCTCGCGGCCGCCGACTTGGACGGCGATGGCCTTTCGGATCTGATCGTGGGCAACTGGGGGGCCAACACCGTCCAGGTGCTTCTAAACCTCGGAGGTGGATCGCTCGCCGCGCCAGTCGCCTTCGCGGCCGGCTCCAAGCCCTACGAGGTCGCCGTGGCGGACTTCAACGCCGACGGGGTCCAGGACATCGCCGTCGCCGACAACGGCGAGAACAGCATGCGCATTCTGATCGGCGGCAATGACGGGAGCGGTCATTGGGACGGAGGATTCCTCACCTCAGTCGCCTACCCCACGTCGAATCTCCCGCTCTCGATCGTCACCGGCGACCTCAACAACGACGGAATCGTCGACGTGATGGTCACCGAGTACCTCGCGGAGACGGTGGCTGTGTTCCTGGGCTACGGCTCGCCTGGCGCCGGCGACGGTACGTTCCGGCAGGCCGTTCACACCGCCGCGGGAACCGAGCCGTACGACCTCGCGACGGGCGACTTCAATGCCGACGGGCGCCTGGACCTCGCCGTGGCGAACTCCGGAGGTGCGGGCGGCGTGCACGTGCTGCTGGGCTCCGCGTCGGGGTACTTCCCGGTCGACCATCATTTCCTCGCCGGCGTGAACTGTTCGGGCGTGAGCCCGGCGGATCTGGATGGCGACGGCATCACCGACCTCGTGGTGTCCACGTCCGTGGGCAATGCGGTCCACCTGCTGCGAGGCTTGAGCACCGCCGGACAGGCGAACGGCACATTCGACGCCCCGGTGACGCTGGCGGACTGCTGCTTTCCCGTGCACGTCGTCGCCGCCGATCTCGACCTGGACGGTCGTCCCGACGCCGTCACCTGTGGCTACCAGTCGAACTCGCTCGGTGTGTTCATGGACGGCTGCCAGCCTGACCCGAACCTGCCGGTGATCACGAGCGTGCGCGACGTGCCGAACGACCAGGGCGGTAAGCTCTTCCTCACCTGGACCCGCAGCGCGCTCGACGTCACGGGCGGAGCGGTGAACGCCTATTGCGTCTGGCGTCAGGTCCCGCCGGCCGGAGTCGCGACCCGCGCGCGGCCGGTCCACCTCGACCGAGTTCGAAGCAGCGCCCGGTTGCTTCCGAACGGCTCAACCGAGATCGTCTATTGGGAGGCGCTCGCAACACTTCCCGCGCGACGACTGGCCGGCTACGGCTACACCGCCGCGACGCCCCAGGACTCGCTGCCGAGCTCGAACCCGAAGTTCACGTTCTTCATCTCGGCGCTCACGGCGAACATCGAAGTCTTCTACGACTCCGATCCCGACAGCGGGTACTCCGTGGACAATCTCGCGCCGGCCGCACCGGCAGGGCTCGTGGCCGGGGCCTCCGGGAGCTCCACCACTCTCCACTGGCAGGCGAATGCCGAGGCCGATCTCGGCCACTACGAGCTCCACCGCGCCAGCGACCCCGCGTTCACGCCCTCGCCGGCGACACTCGTGGCGTCACCGGTGACGAACGAGTTCCTGGACCCGAACCCCGCGGGTGCCGCGACCTACAAGCTCGCCGCTGTCGACGCGCACGGGAATCACAGCGGGTTCGTCACTCTGCTGGCGACGCAGGTGACCGGCGTCGCATCGAGCCCCCGGGGCGACGTGTGGCTCGGCTCCCCGTTCCCGAATCCGGGCCGCGGCACGCTCGAAGTGCGTTTCGCGCTCGCTCACGCGGGACCGGCCGAACTCGTGCTGCTCGACGCCCAGGGGCGCCGGGTCCGGACGCTCACGAAAGGAACACGCCCCGCGGGCGAGTGGAGCGTGCCTTGGGACGGCCGCGACGACGCCGGTCGCGCGGTGGGCGCCGGGCTCTACTGGCTGGAACTTCGCGCAGGAAGTGATCGTCGCGTGGTGCGCCTCGCAAGGTTGCGTTGAGTTTGGGCGTGGCGCTGGTCACCGCAGGATCGCCGCCACGTTCCTCTCCAGCTCTTCCTCGGTGAGCCGCGTCGGTGTGTAGCCGCGAACGACGCCCTTCCGGTCCACGAACACGAACGTGGGCGTGGATGAAACCCCGTACTCGATCATGGACGGCGTGCTGAACGCGCGCGGAAGTGGACCCAGTTCGGAATAGACCGCGGTCCACACGCTGTCCACGCGGGTGGTCTCGCGCGCCCGGAGCGAATCCGCGTCGTACCAGCGTGTCACCGCCAGGCAGCGCACACCGTCGCCGGCGTGCTTCCGCAGGACGCGAGCGAGCGACGCCGACTGTGCCTTGCAGTCCGCGCACCACTCGGCCCACAGGAACAGCACGACCGGCTTGCCGCGCAGCGACGCCAGCGACGGCGGCGGGTCGCCGAGGTGGCCCTCCGTCGCGATCTCCGGCGCCGGCCGGCCGACGAGTTCGAGCATGTTGAGCCGCTTGTGGAGCCGCGACGCGAACGCCGGCGGTTTGGGGGTCGCCGCGAGTTCGGCGCGCAGGAACGCGGCCGCCGCGCGCGTCCCGTGCGAGCGCTGCATGAGCTGCGCCTGCACCTCGATCGCCGCGCCGAGCGGGCCCTCGACGTCGTGGTTCTTCTCGAGCGGCAGCGTGTCGGGTCGCGCTATGCACTTGCGACGCACGTCCGCGGCGTAACGGCGGGCCTTCGCCGTGTCGCCCACGAGCAGCGCGCCGCGCGCGAGCCAGCCCAAGCCGGCGAGCCACGGGCCGTCTTCACCGTACTTCTCGCGATGCACCTCGAGGATGGACTCGGCCGAGAGCAGGTCCGCCGCCGCCAGCTTATTGCGGATGCCGGAGACCGGCGACGGCGGCGCAGCCGGTGTCGCGGGTGTGGGTGGCGCGGGACTCGCCGGCGCGACAGGCGACGGCGCGGTCGCGGGTGGTGCCGACTGCGAGCGCGCCGCACGCGGCGGCAGGCCGGCGAGCAGGGCGAGCGTGGCCAGCCCCGCCAGCGCGAACCAGAGATGACGACGCATGCGATCCTCCCATGTGCGGCTCACGCTTGCGACAGGCCGCCTCTCAGCGATCCGGTGCCGGGGTTTCAGCCTTCGATGACCTCATGCGCGCTCGAAGGGATCACGCCGCGCGCTATGCGAAACCAAACGGCCGCAGCCTCACCGCCCGGCCGTTCAAACGAACGAGCCGCGACCCCAGGGGCGCGGCTCGCCGAAACGGAAGTGGTGCCCGGGGCGAGATTTGAACTCGCACGGGTTTCCCCATACGCCCCTCAAACGTACGTGTCTACCAATTCCACCACCCGGGCACGGTCAGTCTGGGTTCCGGTTTCAGCGATTCGTGTCGCCCACGGGCGCCGGCACCGAAGGCGCGGCCGGAGTCGCGGTTCCCGCCGGAGCCCCGGTGGAGGGCGTCGCCGGCGCGGTGCTCGCCGCGCGGCGCGCGGCCTCGGAGACCACGCTTCGCTTGCCACTTGTGCCGCGCGAGGTGAGAAGCGCGAGCGACAGCGACGTCACGAAGAACAGCACGCCCAGCACGACCGTCGCGCGCGTGATGAAATCGGTGGCGCCACGGCCGCCGAACACGGTCTGCGTGGCGCCGCCGAAGGCGCCGCCCGCCAGTCCGCCGCCCTTGCCCGACTGGACGAGGACCACGGCCACGAGGCACAGGCAGACGATGAGATGAGCCGTCATCAACAAGCCGTACATGCTGCTCCTTCGCGATTCGTGGAGGATGCCTGGGCCGGCTGCCTTGCCCCTCCGGCCGGTGCGACAAGCGGGCGGGAAATCTATCAGCCCGCATGGAGGCTCGTCAAAACGACGCGCCGCCGACACCGCGTGCCGCTCGACGAAGCCCCCGTCAACCCGCGGCAGCAGCCGCCGCCACGATCTTCCAGAACGATGCAGCTTCCAGTGACGCGCCGCCCACCAGGGCCCCGTCCACGTCGGACTCCGCGAACAGCGAAGCGGCGTTCCCCGCGTTGACGCTGCCGCCGTAGAGGATGACGAGCGCGCCGCCCGCTTCCCCTCCGACGACGCGATCGAGGGTCGCGCGAATGACGCGGTGCGCGTCGCGCGCCTGCTCGGGTGTGGCGACCTTTCCGGTGCCGATCGCCCATACGGGCTCGTAGGCCACCACGGTGCCGCGCGCGCCCTCGAGCGAAAGCCCGTGCCACACGGTCGTGACCTGGCGGACGAGCACCTCCTCGGTGCGGTTCGCCTGGTACTCGGCGAGCGTCTCGCCCACGCACACGATGGGCACGAGCCCGTCTCGTTGCGCCGCGCGCAGCTTGGCTGCCACTTGGGCGTCCGTTTCGCCCATGAGCTGCCGGCGCTCGCTGTGACCCACGATCACCCAGGCGCACCCCGCCGCGGCGAGCATCGCGCCCGAGACCTCGCCCGTGAACGCGCCGTGCGTCTCGGCGTGCAGGTTCTGGGCACCGAGTCGCATACCGCTGCCGGCGAGCGCTCGGCCGACCGCTTCGAGCAGCGGGAATGACGGGCACAGCACCACGACCGGCGCCGCTGGCATCGCGGGGTCGGCGGCGGAGAGCGCGGCGAGTTCGCGCGCCAGCGCTCCGCCCTCGGTCGCGGTGCGGTTCATCTTCCAATTGCCGGCCACGATGCGCGGCCGGCGCGACACCGCACGCAGTGCCGTCACGCGCCCAGGTCCTCGAGCGCGGCGACGCCGGGCAGCACCTTGCCCTCGAGGAACTCGAGCGACGCGCCGCCGCCCGTCGAGAGGTGCGAGAAGCGCTCGGCGAGACCGCTCTGCTGCACGGCGGCCACCGAGTCACCGCCACCCACCACGGTCACGGCGCCGCGGGCTTTCAGTTCCGACATCACCTTCGCCACGCCCATCGTCCCGGCGGCGAACGCGGGCACCTCGAAGATGCCCATGGGACCATTCCACACCACGGTCTTCGCGTCGCGCAGCTTGCTCGCGAAACCTGCGAGCGTGGCCGGGCCGATGTCCACGCCCATCTCATCCGGCCCCAGCAACTCGACGGCCTTCGCCGACGACGGCGCGCTGCCGTCGGGCGCCGTGGAGGCAACGCAGTCGCCAGGGAGCACCAGTTCCACGCCGCGTTTCGCGGCGTCGGCGAGTACCTGACGAGCGAGTTCCAGGCGGTCGTCCTCGACGAGCGAGCGGCCAACCGGCTTGCCCTGCGCCTTCAGGAACGTGAACATCATCGCGCCACCGATCAGGAGCCGGTCCACTTTGTGAAGCAGAGAAGTGATGACGTCGATCTTGCCGCTGATCTTGGAGCCGCCGAGCACTGCGACGTACGGCCGCTTGGGATCCTCGAGCGCGGTGCCCAGGTAATCGAGTTCGGTCTTCATCAGGAAACCGGCCACGGCCGGCTTCAGGTAGTGCGTCACGCCTTCGGTGGAAGCGTGTGCCCGGTGCGCAGTTCCGAACGCGTCGTTCACGTAGCAGTCGCCGAGGCGGGCGAGCGCCTGGGCGAACGAGGGGTCGTTCTTCTCCTCTTCGGGGTGGAAGCGCAGGTTCTCGAGCAGCAGAACCTGGCCGTCCCCGAGCGCGGCCGCTGCCGCCTCGGCGACCGGACCGACGCAGTCGTCAGCCCACGCCACGTCAGCACGCAGCAGGTGCGCGAGCCGCTCGCGCACGGGCCTCAATGTGAAGCGAGCGTCCGGTCCGCCCTTCGGCCGCCCGAGGTGCGAACACAGCACGAGGCGCGCGCGTTTCTGGAGCAGGTAGCGGATCGTCGACATCGCGGCCGCGATGCGCGTGTCGTCGGTCACCGCGCCGTCCGCCACCGGCACGTTGAAGTCCACGCGCATGAGCACGCGCCTACTCGCGCAGTCCAGCTGCTGGACGGTCTTCTTCGCGAAGCGCATCGCCAGCCTCAGGCGAGCTTCAGCAGCGCGTCCACGACGCGGTTCGAGAAGCCCCACTCGTTGTCGTACCACGCCAGCACCTTCACGAGATCGCCCTGCATGACGTTCGTCGAGAGCGCGTCGAACACGCTGCTCGCCGGATTGCCGATGACGTCGTTCGAGACGATGGGATCTTCGCAGTACTCGAGGATGCCCTTCAAGGGACCCGAGGCCGCGGCTCGCATCGCGGCGTTCACATCGTCCTTCGTGACGGTGCGCTTCACACGGCAGACGAGATCCACGAGCGATCCGTCCATGACGGGCGCCCGGACCGCGATCCCATCCAGCCGGCCCTTCAAGCCCGGCAACACCTCGCCGATGGCCTTGGCCGCGCCGGTCGAAGTGGGGATGAGATTCATCGCGGCGGCGCGGGCGCGGCGCAAGTCCTTGTGTGCAAGGTCAAGGATGTTCTGGTCGTTCGTGTAGGCGTGGATCGTGGTCATGAATCCGTAATCGATGCCGAAGCTGTCGTCCAGCACCTTCGCCACCGGGGCCAGGCAGTTCGTCGTGCACGAGCCGATGCTGAACACCTTGTGCTTCGAGCGGTCGAACAGATGGTCGTTCACGCCCATCACGAACGTGAGGTCTGCGCCCTTCGCCGGCGCCGACACGAGCACCGACTTGGCACCCGCGTCCAGGTGCACGGCCGCCTTGTCGCGATCGGTGAAGCGGCCGGTGGCCTCGAGCACGACCTCCACGCCCAGCGCTTTCCACGGCAACTTCGCGGGATCCTTCTCGGCGTGGACGGCGATGGAGTCGCCGGCGATGACGAGCTTCCCGTCAACGGGCTTGCTCGAGGCCTCCTGCCAGACCCGGTGCACGGTGTCGTAACGGAGCAGGTGCGCGAGCGTCGCCGCGTCGGTGAGGTCGTTGACCGCCACGAAATCGATGGGCGCGTTTCGCGTCTTCGCCACGCGCACCACCTGTCGGCCGATGCGGCCAAAACCATTGATCGCGACCTTGAGCGCCATGACGGGTTCTCCCTAAGGGGTCGGAACGCGCGCCGGGACGCTCGAGCGCCTCACGCCCGGAGTGAGGGGAGCGCTTCCAAGTCCGGCGGCATCAAGGGGTTATGCGACAGGAGCGGGCCGCACGATGCCACACGGTGGAAGTGCGGGTCAAGCGCGTGGAGTGAGCGCGGAGCGCGGGTGCCTCTGATTCGTGCTCGCGGCCGCGTCGCGCGAGGTGCTCGGCTACTCGGTCGAGTAGCGCAGCGTGTAGGTGCCGAGACCCTGCTCGTCCACGAACAGGAACAGGAGCCGCCGCTTGGTCACACGAACCTGGCCCGCTTCGGGCTCGGCGTCGAACGGCAGTGGGATGTCGCCCTCGTAGATCCATACCTCGTAGGGTCGCTGGTCGCCACCGGGACCCTTCTGGTTCACCTCGCCCACGACGCGATCCTCGTTGCGGATGATGTCCTCGAGCGCGCGCGTGAGCGTCTCCTCCCCCGCCGGCATGACCTGGCGGAGCACGTCGGTGGGCTCGCCGTAGCGGATGTAGACGCGGCCCATGTCCGAGAACATGCCGCGGTCGATGCCGAATCGCGAGTACTGCGCGTTCGCATGCTCCACGCGCTCGCGAAACGTCAGGTAGGACTCGTTCACGGCGGTCTCGGGTGTGGGGTCGCGCCGGCGCCAGAACTGCTCGAGCAGCTTCTCCTGTTCGCCCGGCTGCAGGACGGCGAACGTCTCCTCGTCCTTCGACTCGAGCAGGAAGTGCACGTCGTCGGCCACGTCGGCCGCGTTTCGATTCCAAGTGTCGGGGTTCCAGCCGACGCTGAAGCGCGACCGCCTCGAAAGCGCGCCGGGGTCGCCCTCCTGCCACACACGCGCGTCCAGCTGGTAGGCCCCCGCCGGCAGGTCGGTCACGTCGAAGCGCGCCGCGCCCTGTGCGAGTCCGCCCGCCACCGCGGTGCTCTCGCGCTGCGCCACGGCCCCGCCATTCGCGTCCAGGAGGCGCACGACCCAGCGCCACGGTCGCTCGTCGTGCGGGCGCGACCGCGCCGTGAACGCGGCCTCGAGCGTTCCTGCGTAGAGCCCGTAGAGCCGGTCGGGATTCGGGATGCGCGCCTGGCCACCGCGAACGAACGCCAGGCCTGGCGCCTGGGTCGCGACCGGCCACACGAACTCGAGTTCGGAGAGATCCCGCCCCGCCTGCGGGTGAGGCACCTCGAAATCGCCCCGGATCTCCGTGCTCTCTGGGACACGGCCGCCCGAATAGATGATGCCGCGCTTGCGCGACTGGAGATCCTCGAGCCGGGTCTGCACGCGGCAGCCGCCCGGCGAGACCGGGAAGCGGAACAGGACGACGCGCCCCTGGCCGTGGGTCGTATCCTCGGGGCTCCAGCCGAACTCTTGGCTCGACTCGAGGTCGGCGTTCGAATAGCGGCTCCTCACCTTGACGGTCGCTCGCACGGCCGACTGGCCGTCCACGCCACGCGCCAGGTGTTCGAGCGTCGCGGGCGGGATCCGTACGTAGACTTCGAGGTGGTACCCGCTGGAATCCGGGAACGACGCGACGTCACAGGTGAAGCCCGTGCGGCCGCCGATGCGCCACGGGGGCGGACCCTCGAGTCGCTCGACCGCGTTCGCCGGCGTGACCAGGGAAAGTGGCGCGAGCAGCCCCAAGGCACATGCGAAACGGCGCGCCCCTCTCAGGGGGCGCGCCGTTTCGCGACCAGCGGGGTGCCGCGACATCGGGAGGGCTCCGGGGCTCAGAACGAGAAGCGGAGCGAAAGCCGCTGCGACGAGCCGAGGTCGAGCATGTCCGTGTAGGAGTAGTCCATGTCCGCCATGCCCGCGACCGACACCGGGAAGTGGAACCCGACGCCACCCGCCACGCCCTCGCTGTCGTAGTTGAACGCGTAGCCTCCGCGCAGGAACAGGTACTTGCGGAACGAATACTCGGCGCCCACGTTCACTCGCTCGGAGTTGTCCGGCGGGTGCGAGAACTCAAACGATCCGACGAGGCGGGAGTCGGCGCCGCCGAGGAGCGTCGCCGAGGTGCCGACCCGGAAGATGGACGGGATGCGCGCTTCACGGTCGATGAACTTCTCCTGCGAGCCGATGTTCTGGATCGCCATGCCGATCTTCATGCCGGCCGCTCCCACGTCGTAGAGCGTGCCCAGGTCCACCGAGAACGTCTGCTGGGACAGGTCGGCGAGCCCGGTGTGGATCATGTTCGCCGTCAGCCCGGCGCTGAACTTGTCAGTGAACGAGCGCGCATAGGTAACGCCTGCCGCGAGCATCCCGGCGTCGAACGTCTGGCCGGTGCCCGTGGGTTGAAACGCAGTGGTGACTTCCATCGGCGCCATCGTGAGGGCTCGGGCGTGCACCGCGAACGCACCCGGGATGCGCTTCATGTGGAACACGTAACCCACCTGTTCGAACGACAGCTCCGCCGGCCATGTCGCGTGGTTGAGCGACAGTTGGGACTTGTCCGGGTCCAGGCGGGCGATACCGGCGGCGTTCCAGAACACCGACGTGGCCTCGTCGGCCATGGCGACGTAGGCGCCGCCCATGCCGGCGCCACGGGCGCCGACGCTGATCTTCAAGAACTGCCCGCCGAACGTGCCGACCTTTTCGAAGATGTCGGCGTGCGCGAGGCCCGGCAGCAGCAGTGCCGCAAGTGCCGCCGTCGCGATGTGTCTCTTCACGGTTCTTCCTCCTTGCTTCGTCACGGTCAGCGGATGACCACGAACTTGCCGCGCTCGATGCCCCGGCTCGACTGTACGGTGAACAGGTAGATGCCGCTCACGATGTCCTGGCCGTTGCGCGAGATGAGGTTCCATCGCGCCTGGCCATCGTTCGCCGTGTCCTGCTGGCGGGTGACGTTGGAATGCGACTGGCCCCGGCTGTCGATGACGGTCGCGGTGCGCAGCGAGGCGTCCACCGCGTCATTGTTCGTGATCGTGTTCACGAGGTCGCCCGAGAGCGTGAAGATCTTGATCGTCCAGGTGCCCGTCGGCAGCCCCATGAAGTCAATGTGGGTGCCCGTCGGATCCGAGGCGTTCGGCGTGAGGTCCCAGGCCGACGGCCGTTCCGCGATCGTGCGCAGCCCGCGGTAGGGGTTCGGGACCACCCGGACGCTGCCCCTCGGCGTCGCCGCGCCCTGGGGCACGACGCCCTCGGATTCGACGGCCGAACGACGCCCGGCGAGCTGCACGCCACCGCCGCCGCCGGTGGAGTCCTTGGCGGACACCGAATAGAAGTAGAGGAAGCCGTTCTTGACGTTGTGGTCCACGTACCGATAGCGACCCACCAGGTACCGCGTCCGGCCTTCCTTTGCCGCGGACGAGCCGAGCGTGAGCGCAGAGTCCACGAGGCAGTTCGGGAAGCCCACGCACGGAAGGGCGGCGTCCGGGTGGATAACGTCGCCGCTCTGCAGGTCCCATAGGTCGCCGTAGGTGAGACAGATGCGCGCTGAGTCATTCAACTGCGGCACGAAGATCTTCGGGCACTGCAGCGAACCGTTCTCCATGCGCTGGTTGTTCGGCGCGTGGTTGAACAGCTTGTACTCCGCGAGCAGCGTCCAGTCGTCCTCGGCCGGGCCGCTCGCTCCCACCGGGCGGGTCCAGTCGGAGACCTTCCAGATCTGGTACGTGCGGAAATCGAACCAGCCGGTCTTCGGATCGGGTGAGACTTCGGAGAGATTGTCCCACGCGATCGTGACTTCACCGTCGCCAGCCGGGGAGAAGCGACGATCGGGATTGTCCGTGTAGTTGTAGCTCACGCTCAAGTTCGTGTTCGGGCTGGGCGGAGGCGACTCCGCGAGCCACGTGCGGTGGAAGAGCCCTCCGAGTTGCGAGGAGAAGGCGCCGGTGCAGTAGCTGCAGTCGAAGTCGAACCAGTCCGGCGGGTAGCGGTCGTCCACGAAGCGCGGCGCCGGGTCGTGCTCCAGGCAGCCCTGGAGCTGGAGCACCTGTCCGGGGGGCGCCTGAATCGGCGTCTCGCGACCGGGGTAGTCCGTGAGCAGCGGCCAAGGCCGCGACTCGTAGCCGCCCTCGAACGCGAGCTGCGCTGCGATGGCGTTATCGAGCGCCGGGTAGCGGGCGACGAGATCACCGCCGTTCACGACGCCGAAGATCTCCTCCTTCGTGATCGCGTCCGTGCCGATGCTCCGCGCAAGCGTCTGGTACTCGGCCGAGTAGGCCAGCGCCGTGCGCAGGTCGCCCGGCCTCACGCCGATCGCGACCGTGCATTCGAGCTCGGCGTTCGGCTGCCAGTGGAGCCACGGGCCGATGGACGCCCACGCGGTGTAGTCACTCTTCTGGTCGCCCGGCACCGCGTTGATGAAGCCCATGAGTGCGGGGGTGTTGGCGTCCGATGAGATGTGGTCGTGGCTGGTCATGAGTTCGAATCGTTGCTGGTCGATGATCGGATTGCCGCCCTGCACGTATGGCGTGCCCACCGGGAACGAACGATAGGCGCGGAATCCCACCTGGTGGGGTCCGGTCTCGCCGAGCGGATCGATCGTGTGGTCGATGAGCAGGAAGTGCGGCACGCCCGCCGTTTTGTTGTCGTCGCCGTCGTCGTCCACCACCGAGAAGCCCTGTACCGTGATCGGGAATCGGGGGCATAGCGCCGAATCCGGGTCCACGTCCGGGACGTCGGGGCGCGTGCCCTTGTTCTGCCGGCGCAGGTCCGTGTCCTTGGTCTCGACCAGGAAGCGACCGAATGGGTACTGGGGAACGTCGAAGTCGTCGCTGAAGAAGTTGGACTTGTCCACGGGGCCGCAGTCCATGTCGACGCGGAACCCGATCGCGACGGAGTCCAGCTCATGCCCCGAGCGGTTGAAGAAATGCCAGTTCACCACGTTGAAATCGGTGAACCCGGGGATCGAGTAGGCCCACGCGGTCTGGCGGCATTCGACGCCGAGCGGCACGTGACGCTCGGCCGCGGCCGCAGCGATAGCCTGCGGCGTGTCGTCGCGGATGACGCACGAGTACATCTGCTGGCCGATGGCGGCGAAGTCCTCGTCGATCCGGCCATCGAGGTCGTTGTCGCGGCCGTCCAGGAAGTCTTCGTCGTAGAGCCCCCCGCCCGTGAGCGGGTCGTTGTCGCCGTCGTCGTTCGTGAATCGCACGCCGTTGACGATGCCGTCGTAGGCGCGGTAGACCTTGTCCTCGGGATCCAGCGTGGCAGGCCGCCACTCCTGGATATAGCTCACGCGTCGCACGGCGTTCGGGTCCGTGGCGAGCGGGTTCACGGCGCCAAGCGCGATGGCGGCGAAGTTCATGTACTCCACGGCGGACGTGCCCGGCCACTGGCAGGATGGATCGCTCGAGACGTTCGTGAAGGGATTCCCCACCAGTCCGTTGTTCGTCACCTTCATGATGACGTTGCCCACGTTCAGCACGGACGTGCCGGTCTCGAAGATGTTCGGGATCGCCATCGGGCGCGCCCCGCGGCGGCCCTCGTTCGACGCCCTGACCTGCGCCATCACCTCCTGCTCGTACGCCTGGAGGTCCTGGTATTCGGGATCCTCGGGTCGGAGGCGCGCCCCGGCCGGTGACGCGCACGCCCCGACCAGCACGGCCACCACGAGGAACCGCGCGGCCCAGCTCGATTGCAGATCCATTCCCTCACGCTCCTTCATGGCCCCGGTACTCATCGATCAGAAGGTGACGCTGATGCCCATGCGCACGTTGCGGCCCTCTTCGAAGACGCGCGGGTCGTGCACGGGGACCCAGTCGAGGATGCTGTCGCCATTCACGTCCTGCAGGTAGGCGCCACCCGTGCGACCGGTCTCGGTGTAGTAGATCGTGTAGTCGTCGCCGGCGGTGTTCACGAACGGGCTGCGGCCGCCAACGGAGATCGTCTGGATGTTGTCCGCGTCCAGCACGTTTCGCGCATCCATGAACAGCGTCACGTTCTGGCCCCAGACCTTGTAGAACTTGTCGGCATCGAGCGTGAGCCGCGCCTGCGACGGTTGCCGCCGCGAGTTCGTGAGCGCGGGGTCCGGACGGCGGTCGTTGCGGAACGCCGGCGTGAACGGGAAGCCGGAGCCGTAGGTCCACAGCATGCGCAGGCCCCACTTACCGGGATCGCGGATCGTGCTCGCGATGCTCACCGTGTGCCGCTGATCCCAGTTCAGGGGCTGCTCGCTGATCGGCAGGTAGAGCCGGCCACCATTGAAGAACTGGAGCGCCGTGTTCGGATCGGACGCCACACCGGTCGCGATCGAGTACGTGTAGTTGACGTCAGTCGAGAACTTGTG
Organism: Candidatus Eiseniibacteriota bacterium; assembly: GCA_023249845.1. GTDB lineage: Bacteria > Eisenbacteria > RBG-16-71-46 > RBG-16-71-46 > RBG-16-71-46 > JAIOPA01. The sequence goes on along the minus strand of JAHFBW010000023.1, from coordinate 4,603 downwards.
GCTGAAGCTCTTGATGAGGCTGGCCTCGAACCCACGCGCCGAGGCGTAGTCGCCATTGAAGAACACGTTCACGAGATTCCCGGCCTCGTCACGCTCCTGCCGCACGGTGATGAGCCCGTAGATGTCCTTGAAGAACACCGAGAACTGGCCGGAGATGTCCTTCGTGAACAAGTGCTGCACGCCGGCCTGGTAGGCGATGTTCGTCTCGGGCTCCAGGTCCGGGTTTCCCTTCACGCCGACGGTGGAGCTGATGCCGCGGTTCTCGAAAATGAACGAGCGCTGCGGCGTCTGGTAGGTCCAGCCGTAATGGAAGCTCAGCACGTCCTTGTCCGAGACCGGGTACGCGATGCCGAGCCGCGGGCTGAACTGCTGCTTGTAGCGCTTGCCGCTCTTCAGATCCGCGCCGGAGATCTGCGCGCCGGGCGAGAAGATGTCGAAGCGCAGTCCGGCGTTCAGCACCAGGCCTTCGAACTCCCAGCGGTCCTGGAGGTATGTCGAGCCCTCGGGGTTGTAGTTCACGAAATCGGACCGCGTGCCACCGGGCAGGCCATTGCTTTCGTTGTTCGGTGACGTGAGGGACAGGTTCTGGACACGGTTGTACTTGGCCTCGAGGCCGGTCTTCCAGGTGTGCTGCTTCCAGTGCCGCGTCGAGTAGTCCGTCTTCATCGTGTACACGCGCGTCTGGCGCGCGAGGTACTGCGGCACGTCACCGTGCGTCGCGAAGAACGGGTTGTTCTCGGTGCCGAACCCGAGGTTGCCGCTCCAGTAGAACGGGTTCTGGATCCAGTACTCCCACGGCTCCTTGCCGCCGACGGTGTTCTTCGTGTTGAAGTTGAGCGACGCGAGGCGCGTCGTCCACACGCTCTTGTCCGAGAGCTGGTTCGTCCACACGCCCGTGAACTGCTGATAGCGGTCGTCGAATGTCGGGACGTGGTCGGCCATGTTCACGTACTGGTAGCTCACACCGCCCGCCGTGTCGCCTGGAGTCGCGCTCCACGAGCCATAGCGCGGCTCCGAGCTCAGGGTGCCGTCCGGGTTGCGGTCGTAGGTCTTCGCGACATAGCCCTTGCGGCTCCACTCGTGGATGTACGGCGTGCTGATCTGGTGATTGTTGATGGTTTCGAACGTGAGCTTGTTGCGCGGGTTCAGCCGGTAGGCGAGCTTGAAGTTCGTGTTGATCTGATTGCTCTGCCGGTTGCCGAGCTGGATGAAGTCGAGCAGCGTGCGGCGGGGCTGCGTCATGCCGGACTTCAAGTACGTGTCGCTGAACGAGCCCTCGTACGTGGCGAAGTAGGTGAGGTTCTTCACCGGCGTCGGTCCGCCGAAACCGAACGTGAACCGGTCGAAGTTGTTGAACGTCTTCGTGGGGTCGCCGTAGCGGTCGGTGTCCCAGCGCACCTCGCCACCCAGGCGGTCGGTGCCTTCCTTCGTGGACACGCTCACGACGCCCGACAGCGCGTTGCCGTACTCGGCGTCAAAGCCGCCCGAGAGCACGTCGGTGCCCGCGACGGCCAGGTTCGCGATGTTCGCGCTGCCGCCGAACGCAGGGTCCGTGGCCTCGACGCCGTCAAACTGGAACTTCACCTCGCCGCCGCGTCCGCCGCGGAAGTGGAGCTCACCGCCCTGGGCGACGACGCCCGCCTTCGTGGCGACCGCCTGGCTCAGGTTGTCCACCGGGATCTCCTTCAACTTCTCGGCGGAGATGGTCTGCTTGGTCGTGGACGATTTCGTGTCGATGCGCTTCTCGGCTCGCACTTCGATCGTCTCGACCTCCTTCACGACCTTGGTCGCACCGACCATGAAGTTCACCACCGCGGTCTGTCCTGCGTCGACCTGCACGGTCTGGATCACCGGGTCATAGCCGATGGCCTGCAGCTTCACCTGGTAGGTGCCGACGGGCACGCCCGGGATCACGAACGCACCGGTCTCGTCCGTCATGGTGCCCTGCTTCGTGCCGAGCACGACGACGTTCGCAAACGGCACCGGGCTGCCCTTCTCGAGCGCCTTCCCGGAGATGCGGCCGGTGGTGGCGGAAGCGGGCGCAGGGGTCGCCGGTCGGGTCTGCGCGAACGCGGACGCCGAAAGGACCAGGCAAGTGGTCACGATGGCGAGCGTCGGCAGCGAGCGTCGGACAGGATTCAACATGGGTGGGAGCCCTCCCGAGAGATCCACCGAGCGGATGTGCTGATGGCGCGTTCTGGCCGGAATATCCGGCACAAAGTGCCAACATCCGCTAGCGGTGTCAACGTGTTCCAGCAGCCAAGTCGTTCGCGAGACGCGAGTTCCGGTCCCTGTTCGCGGCCTTCGAACGCGTGTTCCTGAGGGGGTGGACGCACCCGGATCTGGAGCGAGGCAGTGGGCTCGTGGGCAACGCACGCGTGATCACGCGGAAAATGCACCCGTGCGCCGAACACGGCGTCCCGAGGGTGCGATACGCCCGTCGACGCGTAATATCGGACGTCCGCGACTCGGGGTCAACCCCCATTCGTACGAACGCGGCGCCCCGGGCGAGGTCCCTGCAAGGCGGGAACCGCCACTTACAGCGGCGCTTGGCGCATGCTCCGGCCTCAGAACGCCCAGTGGAGCTGGAGCGCGAGGTTCTGCCGGCTCTGGCGCTCGTCCGCAGCACTCTGGAAGTCCTGGTTGCGGAACTCCAGCGCGTAGCCCGTCTCGAGCGACCAGGCCGACGCGGCGGGCAGGTAACCCCAGCCCACCGAGAACGCGTGCCCGATGTACTCGTTGCCGGCCGTGAAGTCGTCCTCGTCCACGGAACGGTACGCATAGCCCAGCCGGGCCGACATGCGCTGACCGAGCGGATGCTCGAGCCCGGTGCGAACGTCCCACGCGATGCGGCGCGGGCCGTCGCCGAGGAACTCCGAGCCACGCACGTCGCGCGACCAGTGCACCTCGGCGCCGAGCGTGGTGCGGCCAAAACGGTAGCTCGCCCCGCCCACCCAGCCCCACGCGCGGCGGTCGGTGTCGGTGTGCGTGACGCTGTCCGGGAACGACAGCGTGTCGGCGCCGGGGCGCACGAACGCCGCGTTGATGAACTTGTTGAGCGTCGTCGGGTCATTCGCGTTCGGCGGGTCGATGATCACCTCGCTCGCCGCGGTCGAGACCGAGCCCGCGAACGTGGCGCGGCCCGGCGACCAGCGCGCGCGCGCGTGCAGCTCGCTCGAATGCTCCTCCCGGTTCAGCAGGTTGCCACGGCCCGAGAGCGGCACGGCGCCGACGCCGGCCGAGGCGGTGAAGCGCCAGTCCGCTTCGGAGTTCGAGACGCGGCCGACGCCGTCCACGCCGTACTCGAACGTGCGGCCGATGCCCCCCACGAATGTCGCCTGGCCGATCCAGTAGGGCCGCGGCTCGCTGAACTCGGACGACGAGCGCTGCAGGTCGTTCGTGGACTTGATGTCGTTGTTCTCGCGTTCGATCCCCATCGCGAATTGCGAACGGCCTCCAAGGTCGAAGCTCGTCGAGAACCCGTACGCCAGCGTGTTCACGTTGACGTCGGTGGGCACGAACTCACCCGGCGGCGGCAGTTCATCCCCCGACTGGTCCAGGTACTCGCCGGCCGAGTTCAAGACGATGCTGCGGAAGCGGTCCTCGACCGACTCGCCACGGAAGCGGAGATGCGTCGCCCAGCGCATGTTCCCGCCGAACAGCTTCTGGAAGCGCCCACCGAGCACGCTCAGCACCTCGGGATGTGACAGCCCCTCGCGCTGCTCGATCGACGCAGAGTAGGGATGATCCCAGCGTAGTCCGCTCAGGTCCCCGACCACGCCGAACATTCCGCCCGACTCGCGGCTGCGGTATACCGCTTCGATGTTGGCGAGCGAAGAGCGCGCGGCCAGGTTCTGGCGCTCCCGTCCGGCGGGCAGCCGGCGGACGGAGGACAGCGCATCCGTGCCGGGGCGCAGGTCGAGCGATGAGGTCGTGTCGTCCGTCCCGAGTCCCACGGGGATGCGCGCGAAGTCCCACAAGCTGAACGAGGCGTCGCGATCCGGGATCACCGTGGAGAGGCCGCCCATGCCGAGCAATCGTGGGCTGCGCGAGACGCTGCCGGTGGACAGGTCGAGCGATTGGAGCGCGGGCGCGAAGTACTGCGCCGCGGCGGGAGCGGCGGCAAGCAGGGTGACCAGACACGACAGGGACAACGCGCGCGGCAGCGCCCAGCGCGTGGGGCTCATCCACTGCTCCTTTCGTACCTTTCGAATGCCGGGGCGCCGTGCGGAATGCAGGACGACGGGCTCCCGCCAGGAAGGCGAACGCACGCACGGTCGACGAAGTGCCGGCGGATACTAGGAATGGCCCGAAGGGGTGTCAACGCCGTTCTCCAGGACCGCGGCGCGCGCGAACGACCGGTCGCCGCGCCGGACCCATGCGCCGCGCGCGGAGCGCAGGCGCTGGCACGGCTCGCGGGCCTCGCGAGACACACGGCTCGCCCTCCAACCAATAGCGCCACGGCCGATCCGCCGCGAGCCGGATGCCGACGCGTGGCCCGCGAGCGACGCGACGGCCCTCGCGCGCGGGTGGCAGGTTGGCGACCCAGAGCGGTCCCGCGGTCAGGTCCGTCCCGTCGTGGCGCCCGTCGAGCCCGAGCGCT
>JAHFBW010000232.1 GCA_023249845.1 Candidatus Eiseniibacteriota bacterium | reverse complement strand
GAGAAGTCGCCGATTCCGGCGGCGAGCAGCAACAGCCCCGCACCCGCCGCGGCGAGCCCGGCGCCGGTGGACACCAGCGGTGACGCCGGCAGTCGCGTGCGCCGCGACCACAGCGATCCCCACGCCCATGACAGCGATCCGGCGATCGGAACGAGTGCCCACAGCGGCGACAGTGCGGCGTCGTGTCCGGTGATGAGACCTGGCCCGATCAACAGCGTGATGCCGGCGAACCCCATCGCGAGGCCCAGCTCGGCCCGCGGCGCGGGCGGCTCGGCGTTCCTGCCGAGCGACGCGAACAGTCCCATCCACAGCGGGATGGTCGAGACGAGCAACGCCACGAGACCGGAAGGCACGTGCGCCACCCCGAGCGTCACGCTGGCATTGCCGATCCCGGGCAGCAGCAGGCCGACCAGGATCGCGTTCCGCCACTCGACTCCGCGGGGCCACGGCTGGCCGCTCACACGAGCCCACACGAGCAGTACCAGCCCCGCGGCCAGCAGCCGGATCCCGCACATGAGGATGGGCGGGATTCCGTCGATCGCGTAGCGAATGACGAGGAACGTGCTGCCCCACACGAACCAGACGCTTGCAAACGCGAGCAGCAGGAGCGTGCGCGGGCCGCGAGGGAGATCAGGCACGGAGTTTCTCCCGCTCAGAGAGGGGTGGCGGCTCGATCGGCAGCGACCAGTGCTCCTTGAGCGTCTCGAGCGCGATCGTGCTCATGGTGGAGCGCACGCCGGGGATGGCGCCGAAGCGTTCACGCAGCAGGCGGCCCAGCGACTCCGGATCCTTCACGCGCACCTTCACCAGATAACTGTCCTGCCCGGCGACGTGGTGCACTTCCATCACCTCGGGAACGCGCGCGAGTTCGGGCCCCGAGATACTCTCGCCCGTGCGCTCGTCGGTGCGCACCAGCACGAACGCGAGCAGCGTGCGCTCGAGCGCACGCGGGTCGAGCTGCGCGCCGTAGCCGCGGATCACGCCATCGCGCTCCAGGCGACGCACGCGTTCGAACACGGCGCTCGGCGCCATCTTCACGGCGCGAGCGAGGTCAGCGTTGGAAGTGCGGCCATCCTTCTGGAGGATGTCCAGCAGCCTGCGGTCGATGGCGTCGAAGTCGTCGAGCATGACATCACCTCCGGGTGTGGATAGATGATGCTTCTAGGTAACTATGGATTCAAGTGAATAATCGTCACGTCATACCTAAAAACTGCGAAGATTCTTCTGCACGAACTGCCGCCGCTTCTCCCGGTCGATCCAGTCCCTCAAGAATCCTCGTGTCTTGTGCGCACAGCGCCGCGCTAACCTTGTGCAATGGCCTCTCTGTCCGAACGTGCTTCGGCTCCGCGCCGGCCGCTCCCCGCGCTCGTGCTTGCGGCGGTCCTGGCATGTCTCGCAACGGTTTCGAGGGCCCAGGCGCCCAGCTGCGCGTGGGGCGACGGTGTCGCGCTGCCGGGCGGCGACACGCGCGACGTGCTCATCGCGAGCGACGGCGCCGCGGGGCTGCTCGCGATCACCTGGCGGGTCAACATCGGCACCACGTACGTGAGCACGCTCCGGCTGCATCACGTGATGGAGCAAGGTCGGCTGGACCCCGCGATGCCCGCCGACGGCGTGGTGATCATGTCGGCCTCGCTGGTGCCCGATCGGCCGGAATACACCGGGGTGCGCGCGGTTCCCGATGATGCTGGAGGGGCGTATGTCCTGCTCCGAGCGTGCATCTCGACGCTGGCGCACCTGCGCTGCTGGGAGGTCGCGGAGATGCGGCTGCTGCACGTCACCGGCCAGGGCACGACGGTGCCGGGCTGGCCCGCGGCGGGCCGTGTCCTGGACGCGCGGGGCTCACCGGACCCGCGCGACGTCGTGGACATCGTGCCCGACGGAGCCGGGGGCGTCATCGCCGCCTGGGTGGATACCGCGAACTACGTGATCCAGTCGCCGCCGGTCCGCGCGCAGCGCTTCGCCGCCGACGGGACGATGCTGTGGCCGGGCGGCCTGGACGGACTCGATGTCCTCTCGCCGCAGACACTGCGGTTCAAGCTCAAGGTCGCGGGCGACGGTGCCGGCGGCTGCGTCGTCGTGACCAGCCAGCTCGTGCAGGGCTCCGCGACTCGGAACGAGCTCAAGGCGGGGCGTGTGGACGAAACCGGCGGGCTGCCCTGGACGTCCGTCGGAAAAGTCGTCATGACCCAGCCCACCAGTTCGGCGGACGTGCAGGCGCTCGCGGTGGATGCCGTCGGCCGATCATTCGTGACCGCCGTGCTCACGCCGGTGAGCCCGGGCCAGAGTCGATTCTGCACCAATCTGCTGAGCTCGCTGGGCGCGCGGCTGTGGACGCTGGCCGGCGTCGACCTGGGCGCCACGAATGGAGCTTCGGGGCCGGCGTTCGCGACTCCGGTGGGGTTCTTGAGCGTGCACGGCAATGTCGATGGCACACCGTGGCTCCAGCTCCAGGAGGACACCGGCTATCCCTACTGGGGCGGTGTGCCGGATGGGATCGCCGCGGACTGGGTGGACACGCCGCCGAGCCACCGGCCGCTCGTCACGCCCGAGGGACACGTGATCTCGCTGTGGCAGAGTTCCGCGCCACCACCCACTCAAGTCCGTGGGATCGAACTCGATGAGTCCGGCGCCACTCTCGAGGGCTGGCCCTCGCCGTGGGCGGTCGTGTGCGGCGACAACATCGGCCGGATCCTGCTCGATGCGCTGGTCTCGGGCCCGCACGTGTTCGCGGCGTGGTCGTCGGACGAACTCTCGGGCGTCGAGCCGCTGGTCCAGCGCCTCACGCGCGCCGTGCTCGGGGTGGACGACACGCGACCCACGAGCGCGCTCGAGCTCGGGTCACCCATGCCGAACCCGACGCGCGGCGCGTGGAGCGCGACCGTGTCCGTCCGCGACGCGTCGGACGCGACGCTCGAAGTATTCGACATTGCGGGCCGGCGCGTCCTCGAGCGCGAACTGGGCGTTCTCGCGCCAGGGCGGCACGTCCTCAAGACGGAGACGGGCGGCTCGCTGGCTCCAGGCGTCTATCGAGTGCGCGTCCGCGCCGGTGTCCGCTCGGCCGAACGCGTGCTGGTCAGGCTCCGCTGACCGCCTCGGGCTGCCGCGCCGCGAACGCGAAGACGGCTACTCGTCCATCTCCTTGATGACGACGCTGTCCACGCCGTCGATCTCTTGGAGCTTGACGCCGATGACTTCCTTCTTGGACGTGGGCACGTTCTTCCCCACGAAATCGGCGCGAATGGGCAGCTCGCGATGCCCGCGGTCGATCACCACGGCGAGCTGGATGGTGCGCGGGCGGCCGAAGTCGATGAGCGCGTCCATCGCGGCGCGCACGGTGCGGCCGGTGTACAGCACGTCGTCGATCAGCACCGCGACCTTGCCGTTGATGTCCACGGGGATCTCGGTGGAACCCACGACGGGATGGTTGGCCACGGTGGACAGGTCGTCGCGGTAGAGCGTGATGTCGAGGCTCCCTTCCGCGGGGGCGGCGCCCTCGAACTCCTTGATCTTCTCGGCGATGCGCGCGGCCAGCGGGACGCCGCGGCGGCGAATGCCGACCAGCACCAGGTCCCCCACACCCTTGTTGCGTTCCACGATCTCGTGCGCGATACGGGTGACGATCCGGCGCAGGCCATCGGCGTCCACGATCTCGGCTTTCTCGCGCAGCGCCATGGGCTCCTCCGGTCAGTTGCGGGCAGGGTCGGACTCGAGGCGGCGGGCACCATAGCCGTCGCGTGGACGCTCGGGCAAGCAGCACGGGCCCTGAAAGTTGGCAGCTCGTGTGCTCCGCGGCGGATTCCTTGGGACCGACGGCAGACACCCCCGCGCTCGGGTCTCGCCCGGCGGCCGATCGGCCGCGTCCGGCGCGCACAGCGAAGGCATTCTCGCTGGAGTCGGGCGACCCGACGCGGCAGAATGCCACACTGGAGGAAACCCCCGTGCGGCGCTTGCGGCTGCTCACCCTGCTTTTCATCCTCGCGTCCCCGCTTCCGGCGGCGGCCCAGATCGCCACGCCCGCCGGCGTGGCGCTCTCGCCTTTTCCCGTACTGCAGACGCCCAGCTCGTTCCCGACGTTCGCGGAGAGCGAGTCGGGCGTGTGGTCGGTGTTCATCGGGGAGCAACCGGGCTCGGCGCTCTACGCGCAGCACATGCGTGACGACGGCTCTTGGGCATCCGGTTTCACGTCCGCCGCGATCTCGCTGACCGACCCCGGCACACAGGTCAACGGCCTCAGCGCATGTTCTGACGGCCTCGACGGCGCGGTGTTGACGTGGTTCGGCGTGAGCCCCGCGGATTCCACGTCACCGTTCGTCGCGCTCCGCTACCTGCACCTGTTCGGCGACGGCACCTCGCCCGCGGCATTCCGCGACACGGGGATCGTGGTCTCCAATATCGCGAGCGCCGCCATGGTGGCGAGCGACGGCGAGGGCGGCGCCTACGTCGTGTGGGAGGAGTTGAAGGGCGCCTCGAACCCCGACATCTACGCCCAGCACTACGACTACTGGGGCATCCCGACGTGGACCCCGAGCGGGTCTCCCACCGGAGTCCCGGTGTGCGCGGTGGTCGGCATCCAGCACCTGCGCGCCCTCCACTCCGACGGCCAGGGTGGAGCGTACGTCGTGTGGGCTGACATGCGAACGGCGAATAGCGCGCCGCTCTACGTCGCGCACCTGGGGCCGAACGGCGTGGCGGGCTCGCCGTGGACGGCTAATGGTGTGCGCGTCACGCCCGCCACTTCGGGGATCCGCATCGTGGGCTCCGCGACGTCCCCCGCGGGCGGGCTGTGGCTCGCGTGGCGCGACCTGAACCAAGTCAACCAGGTCAACGGCCAGCACGTCGCTCCGAACGCAAGCTTTCGCTGGGCGCCGTTCGGCGCGATCCTCGCGACGGTGACGCCGCTGCGGGCGGACTTCGTCCCCGGCCCCTCCGGCCAGGCGTTCTTCACCTGGGGCGGAAGCGACATCCGCTGCGCGCGCCTGGACAGCACCGGCGTTCGCATGTGGTCACAGGAGCCCACCGGCCGTGTCATCGTCACCCCGCCTTCGGGCTCGCTGGCGGTCCGAGCCGCGCCGGACGGCGCGTTCGGCCAGCGCATCGCGTGGTCGTTCGACAACGCTGGGCAGAGCGACGTCCGCATGCTGCATGTGGACGGCGCGGCCGCGCCGTGGCCGGGCCAGTCACCCGTCGGCGACGTGTTCGCCGGCACGCTCGTGCCCGAGGAGCCGGTCGGCTGGTTCACGTCGGCGAGCGGCGACCCCGCGCTGGCCTGGCTCGAGGCCGGCACCCTTCGCATCCGCCGCCTGGTCACGACGAGCTTGGGTGTAGACCCCACGTTCGAGTCCGGTGGCGTGGCGCTCGCGCCGCCCTATCCGCAGCCGCTTCGCGATTCCCGGTTCACGGTGCGATTCGCGGCCCCCGCGGGTGCGGCTCGGCTGGAGCTGTTCGACATGGCCGGCCGCCGCGTCGCGTCGCGCGAGTTGTGGTCCACGGGCGGTGCCCAGAGCGTGAGCTGGGGCGACGCCGTGGCACTCGCACCGGGGGTGTATGCCTTGAGGCTCACCGCGGGGGCCCACACCGCGCAGCGTAGA
>JAHFBW010000231.1 GCA_023249845.1 Candidatus Eiseniibacteriota bacterium | reverse complement strand
CCGGCGCCGCACTTCGGCCGAGTTCCATGCACGAGGGTAGCGCGCGAGGCACTCCTCGTACTGGCCGAGCGCGTTCTTCTCGTCGCCCAAGCTCGCGTAGGCATCGCCCGCGCGCTGGCGAGCGAGCGGCGCCAACCGGTCCTCGGCGAGCGAGTCCGCGATGACGAGCAGCGGCACGAGCGCGGAACGTGCTTCTCCCGCTTCCATGCGTAGCGCGGCCAACTCGAGCCCGGCACGAGCGGCGAACTGCCCGTGCGGCGCCTGCAGCCGCCACAGCGAGTCGGCGAGCCGAAGCGCGTTGCTCTTGGCACCGCGCCAGCGCTCGAACGCGAGCCGCCCGAAGACGACCGGGAGCGGCGAGCGGGGAGCTTCCTCGAGAAGGTAGAGCCGGTCCAGCGCGAGCGGGGCATCGGGATCCTCGGGGTGTTCGGCGACGCGGCCATAGTTGGCGTGCGCCGAGTCCAACTCGCCGGCAAAGAACTGAGTCTCGGCCAGCATGAAGCGCGCTGCGGGCCAGACAAGCGTGAGCGAGTCGAGGACGGGAAGTGCGCGGGCCGGATCGCCTTCTCGCACCACGCCGAGCGCTCGCTCGAGCGCCAGTTCGGGAATGCGATCCTCGAGCCCGGGATTCGCGGCGAGGAGGGCGCGCACCGCCGGCGCGTGACCGGTGCGCTGGAGCGAACGCACGACCGCGAGCAGGAACTCGGGCCCCCAGCGTTCGCCCGGAACCTTGCGCAGCGCATCCGCCAGGCGTGGCGCCCATTCAGCCTCGCGTCCGGAGGCCTGCGCGGCTGTCCACACGCGATGGCCCGAGGCGAGCCGCTCGTCGGGGCGACGCGACGCGTCCGCCGCGAGGTTCGTGAGCACTGCGAGTGCGGCGGAGGTGTCGGCGGCGCGCCCCGAGAGCAGCGACTCTTCGCCGAAGAGCTGTCGGAGTCCGCTCTGGCCCGAGCGCTTCTCGGCGTCCACGAGCACCTGCACGGCCTCGTTCGGGCGGCCGGCGAGCGCATGAAGTCGCGCCAGACCCAGGCTCAGGTCGGATCGCCACGGACGCGCCGTGGCCGCACCCTCGAGCATCGCGAGCGCCGCGCGCGTGTCCAGCGCGGCGAGCCGGAAGCACACGGCTGACGCCCACGCGCCGTCCACCGCGTTCGCGGCCCACGCCGACACCGACACGCGCAGCGCCTCGCGCGGGCGCGCGAGACGTTCGTACGCGGCGGCGAGCTCGCTGCCCAGGAGCGCCGAGTCGCGCTGTGCCATGCGCTCGGCCACCGCGAGTCGCTCCACCGCCGCCCAATCCTCGCGCAGGAGCTGGGTGCGGCCGAGCTCGGTGACAAGCACGGGGTGGTGCGGTCGCTCGCGAAGCAGCACGAGCAGCGTGTCACGCGCGCGGTCGGGTAGGCCGGAGGCCCGCAAGTCCAGCGCCCGCTGGAGCCGCAGCGCGAACGCCGGTGGCAGCATCTCGACGGCGCGCGCGCGGACCCGCGGGAACGGTACGGTGACCGACTGGATGAGCACGTCGTCCGCGACACGCAGCGGCACCGGGCGCGACGGGGTGGCGCTCGGTGCGGGCGCCTGGGCCGACGCGACACCCGCGATGACGAAAAGCGACAGGGCGAGGCCCGAGCTCCACCACACGCGCGCCCGCGGCACCGCGCGAGCGCAGGCTGGGTTCACCGCGTGGCCCCGTTCAGCGCCCGAAGGTAGGCCTCGATGAGCGAGCGGTAGCGCGAGGGCACGCGGTCGGCGTCGGCCTTGAGCAGGTCCTGCCGCAGGCGGTCGTTCTCGCGGAACAGCTCGCGCGGCAGCGCAGCCGGCGAGGGGTGCGCCACGTCCTCGCCGCGCCTCGCCTCGCGCTCGGGATCGAAGTCGCGCCGATGGACCGAACGCTGCGCGTCCAGAAGGCGCGACAGGATCTGTGTCTGCTTCTGTTCCAGGTCGCCGTCCATCTGGCCCTGGCGGATCGTCTCCTCGGCCTGCTGCATGTCACGCTCGGCTTGGTCCAGCCGGCCGAGCAGGCTCTTCTTGCCCTCTTCGTCGCGGCGCACATCGGCCAGCTGCTCCCGGATCCGGCGCTGCTCGTCGGCGAGCCGGCGCATCTCGGCCTCGTCGCCCTGCGTCATGGCCATCTGGCGCGACAGTTTCCGCGCGATCTCCCGCGACTGCCGGTTCAACTGGCTCTGGAGTTTGCCCACCTCGCCCAAGCGCTGCGAGGCGCTGCGGCCGCCGCTGCCAGCGCCGGGCTGCTTGCACATGGAGGCCTCGGCGGCGCGCAACTCCTTCACCACCTCGTTCAAGGACGCTGTGGCGCCGCGGCCGCTCCGCTCGCCGCGTTCGCGACCACCTTGCGACATCTCGCGGCCCGACTGCGCGAGTCCCTCCATGGCGCGGCCCAGCGCGGCGTTGATCTTGTTCGAGAGGAACGGTGTCTGCTGCGAGAGCGCTGCGAGGGAGTCCGCGACGCGCGCGACGCCTTCCGACAAGTCAGTCTGCGCCTCGCTCGCCTGCGCGGCCGTGCGCTCGGCCTCGAGGTTCTCCTGCGAGGCGCGCGACAGCGACACCAGGTCCTGCGACGCCCGGCGCACGGCGGCGAGATTGCGTTCGTCCTGCTCCTGCTGCTGCTGCTGAGCGCTCGCGCGCAGCGATTGCGAGGCACGCGACAGACTCTCACTCGCCTGCTGGCCTGAACTCTGGGCGCCGTGCGAGTCGCCCTGCTCACTCTGTTCGCTGGCGCTGTCCTGCGCCTTCGCGGCGTTCTCCTCCAGCTCGCGGGCTGCCTCGTCGAGCCGCGCCTGCGCCTCCTTCATGTCGCTTTGCTTCGAAGCGTCCTTCGCATCCTTGGACAGCTCGCGCGATTCCTCGGCCGCCTTGGACTGGCGCTCGCCGAGATCCTGGCGTGAGGCTTCTTGCGGGCGCTCGGCCTGCGTCCGCTCGGCGTGCTCACGATTGAGCTCGTCCTGGCGCGACTTTAGATCTTCGGCGCGGCGGGCGAGAGCATCCAGCCGCTCCTCCTCGCGCAGCTGCTTCAGCAACTCCATGCTCCGGTCCAGCTGCTCGAGCATGTCGCGATTCTGCTGCTGCATCTGCGGCAGCGTCTCCTCCATCTGGCGCTGGTCCAGGCGCTGCAGCGCCTCCTGCATGCGCTTGAGCGCATCCTTGAACTCTTCGGACCGGATCTGCCGCAGCAGCTCGCTCATTTCCTTGAGCTTGCGTTGGAGCTGCTCTTGGAACGCTTGGCGCTCGGCCGCCTGCTCCAAGCTCTCGCGCATCTCGCGTGCGGCTTCGTTGACTTGCTGCGCCACGGCCTGCTGGCGTTCGGTGGCGCGCTTCATCTCCTCTGCGCGCTCGAACGACGGTTCCTGTCGGCCCTGCGTCTGCGGCTGGCGCTGCAGCTTGTCGAGCGACTTCTGGAGCTCTTTGGCCTGTTCCGCCGCGCGCTCGAGCGCCTTGGCGACGTTCTCCTGGCGCTGCTCCAGCGAGGCGTAGAGGTCGGTGAGCGACGGGAAGCGCACCCGGAACTCGCCGCTCGTCGCGCGTCCGCGTGGGCCCGGGCGTGCGTTATCGAGCGCCACGAAGCGGAACACTCCGCTCTCGCCAGGCAGCAGCGCCAGCGGGGACGCGTCCCACTGCGACGTGGCGCGCGCCTCGCGCGGCTCGTCGGCGAACGCCGCCAGGCGCGACTCGGTCCATGGGTCGGAAGTGCTCTTCCGCCACTCGAGGCGCAGCTCGGACACGCCGAGGTCGTCCTGCGCCAGCACATCGAACGGCACCTGCTGGCCCGCGGGCAGGTCCAGGTCGCCGGGCGGCAGCGCCACCGTGAGCACGGGTGGTGCGTCGGGGATCGCGGTGAGCCGGTAGCGGAAGTGGCCCTCGCCGGTGGTACCGCGCGCGTACAACTCCCATTCACCGTCGGCGTCCACTGGGACGGTGCCGCGCCAGCGACGCGGCGTCACGGCGCTCCATGGGGACGCGGCGCCACCACGCACGGCGGAGGAGAGCGACTCGAGGTCGCGGTCGAACGTCACTTCCACGGCCGCGCGCGAGCCGGCAAGCGCGGCTAGGTCGCCACGCGTTCCGCTCACCGCCTGGAGCGGGAGCCGCGCGTACGCGGGCGACGTGATCGTGCTCGTGAAGCTGAGCGCGCGCGGCTCGCCGGTGAGCGAGATGCGATAGCGCGGGCTCGAGACGGCCGCGACGCGCACCGCGTAGTCACGGGGCCGCGTCACCGGCGGCAGGTCGAAGCGCCACCGGCGAGCGCCTTGGGCATTCGACTTGAGCACCGCCTCGGGCGCCGCGCCATCGCCGAGCAGCCGCGGGGCCGAGGCGCTGCCCTCAACGCGCGCGCGCACCGCGAGCGAGGCGCCGGGCACGAGCGTGACGTCCCCGGGCTCGACGGCGAGCGTCACCACCGGCGCGGCGGTCTCCGGACGCCACAGCGTGCGCCAGGCGTCGAGCGTGGCCTGCGGGGCGAATACGACCGCCGCCGTGAGCGAGAGGAGTGCAGCGGACGTGGCGACGATCGGCGCTCGCGACTGAACCGGCGGCACGGTCTCGTCCACCGGTGTCTCCGCCAGCCGACGCACGGTCTCGCCACGCACGGCCTCTGCGAGCTCGCCCGACGTGTGCAAGAGCGGCGCGGCCTCCAGGTCGAGCGCGTTCCGGAGCCAGGAGCGAAGCTGGGCGTAGCGGCCCTCGAGGGCTTCCAGCCACGCATCCCAGGCCGGCGCGTCGCGGCGCGCGCCCGCCACCGCCACGGCCGGCGCCGCAGCCGAGCCGAGGAGCACGGTGCTCAAGCGCGCCCACGCCATCCCCGGCGTGCGAGGCAGCGCCAGTCCCGCGGTGACCCCGAACGCCAGCAGCACCGCGGTGGCGGCAGCCGCCCGGAGCGCATGCCGAAGCACGAGGGCGCGGCGGACGCGGGCGTACACGGTCCGCAGGCGCGAATGGAGCGGGGAAGACGGCGGGCGAGTGGTCATGATGGGTGTCAGCGGCCCGGCCGAGTCAATGCGTGAGCGCGTACTGGGCGATGTTCATCGCCATGCGGAGCGCGGATTCACGCTTCTCCGGAGGATCGTGGTGAACCTCCTCGTCCTCGAGACCGTCCCCGAGGTCGCTGTCGAATGAAAAGAATACACAGAGCCTTCCGTCGCGGACAATGCCGTACGCGCGCGCCGGCCCCCCGTCGTGCTCATGGATCTTGGGCAAACCGGCCGGGAACTCGTACGACTGCCGGAAGACGGGGTGGTCGAACGGCAGCTCCACCATGTCCGCGTCGGGGAACAGCCGCTTCATCTCCCGGCGGAACGAGGGGGCAAGACCATAATCGTCATCCACCCACAGGAATCCGCCTGAAACCAGCCAGCGGCGCAGGTTTGTGAGCTCGGCATCGCTGAATTTGATGTTCCCATGACCTGCCGCGAACACGAACGGGTACTGGAACAGCGCCGCCGAGCCCGGCTCGACCACGGCGGCGTCGTCGCCAGCCACCGCGGTGCTCGTGCGTTGGCGGAGACCTGCGATGAGGTTCCGGAGCGAGGTCTGGTTGCCGTACCAGTCACCGCCGCCCCCGTACTTGAGGCGCGCGATGCCGAACGCGCGTGC
>JAHFBW010000230.1 GCA_023249845.1 Candidatus Eiseniibacteriota bacterium | reverse complement strand
CCCGGCGCGGTTCGAGGACGACCTCCCCCGCCAGGGAGGCTCCGAGGAGCGGTTCGATGCCCCGCAAACTGGTCGGCGGTCTCATTCAGTGCAGCAACCCGATCAACGACGAGAGCGTGCCGGTCGAGAAGGTGAAGCAGGCCATGCTCGACAAGCACGTCCCGCTCATCGAGGAAGCGGGCAAGAAAGGCGTGCAGGTCTTGTGCCTGCAGGAGATCTTCAACGGCCCCTACTTCTGCCCCGGCCAGGACAAGCGCTGGTACGACGCCGCCGAGCCCGTGCCCGGACCAACTGCAGACTTCGTGGCGAAGTTGTGCGCCAAGTACAAGATGGCAGTGGTGGTGCCGGTGTACGAGAAGGATATGCCGGGCATGCTCTACAACACTGCCGCCGTATACGATGCCGACGGAAGCTATCTCGGCAAGTACCGGAAGAACCACATCCCGCACACGTCGGGATTCTGGGAGAAGTACTTTTTCAAGCCGGGCAATCTCGGCTATCCGGTGTTCCAGACGCGCTACGCGAAAGTCGGCGTGTACATCTGCTATGACCGGCACTTCCCCGAGGGCGCGCGCCTGCTGGGCCTGAATGGGGCCGAGATCGTGTTCAACCCGAGTGCCACCGTGGCGGGACTGTCGCAGTACCTGTGGAAGCTCGAGCAGCCCGCACACGCCGTGGCGAACGGCTACTTCATGGGCGCCATCAATCGTGTTGGCACTGAGGCGCCTTGGAACGTGGGCAAGTTCTACGGCTCGTCCTACTTCGTGGACCCGCGTGGGAACTTCCTGGCGCAGGCGAACGAGACGGACGACGCGGTCGTGGTGGCCGAGATGGACCTCGACATGATCGACGAGGTGCGGAACATCTGGCAGTTCTTCCGCGACCGTCGGCCCGAGACCTACGGGGACATGGTGAAGCTGTGATCCCACGCGGCTGGTCGGGCCGCGCGGGCGGCCGGAGTACGATATGACGGGCACCATCGGAGCGGCGTCGCTTGTGGCAATTGGCCGCTACGCCATCTTCCACGCCGGCGAGCCGGCCGGGGAGGAGCGCTGGTCGGTGACGTCCGCGCCCGACGGCGGCGCCGTGGCGCGTGGCGAGCAGGTGCTCTCGAGCCCGCATCCGCTGCCCAGCGAGCTGGAGTGGCGCGCGCGGCTCTCACCGCTCGGGCGCATCACCGCGATCGAGGCGCAGTGGCGCGTGGGCACACGCACGGTGCGCGCCGAGCACTCCGCCGACGGCGACCTGTGGCGCGCGCGCATCCTGTACGGCGGGCACACGCGCGAGCAGGAGGGGGACTTCCCCACGTTCGCCGAGGTACTCATAGGTTCGCACGTGCTGCACACGGTCATGCTGCATCGGTACGTGTTGGCGCCGGGCGCCGAGCACGAGTTCCCGACATTAGTGATCGGGCCGCCGTGGTTCGCGGCCGAGCCCGGCCGTCAGCGGATCACCTGCACCGCCACCGGCACTCGCGACGTGGCCGGAGCCAGAGTGGCCGCGCGCCGCATCGAGATGAGCGACCCGCACGGCGCGGTGCCGGCATTTGCGGCATGGATCGACGAGCACGACGTGGTGCTCGAGTCGTACGAGGACACGCATGGGGACGAGCCCTGGATGCGGCTCGTGGAGTACGTTAGAGGCTGAAACGAGTCGCAGCGCGAGCGCGGCAAGCCAAGGCAAGGGGGAGTTCGATGGGACTGGTGATCCGCGGTGGCACGGTGGTGAACGCGGGCGAACGGTTCGAGGCCGACGTCAAGGTCGAAGGCCGAACCGTCTCCGGCATCGGCTCGAACCTGCCCAAGACTTCCGCCGACACCGAGATTGACGCGGCCGGGCGCTACGTGCTGCCGGGCTTCATCGACCCGCACGTGCACATGGAGCTGCCGTTCATGGGCATGGTGAGCATCGACGACTTCGAGTCCGGCACCGCGAGCGGCATCGCGGGTGGCACCACGAGCATCATCGACTTCTGCATTCCCGCGCCCGGTACCTCCATGCTCGACGCGCTCAAGGTGTGGCGCGAGCGGAGCGCCAAGGCGACCGCCGACTACTCGTATCACATGGCCATCACGAGTTGGGGCGAGAACACCGCCGACGAGATGCGCGCCGTGGTGCGCGACCACGGCATCACGAGCTTCAAGGTGTTCATGGCCTACAAGGGCGCGATCATGGTGGACGACCACGCGCTATACCACGTCATGAAAGTCGCCGCCGAGACCGGCGCGGTGGTCACCGTGCACGCCGAGAACGGCGACGTGGTGTGGAATCTTCAGCGCGAGCTGCTCGCCAAGGGCCTCACCGGCCCCGAGTACCACCCCGTGTCACGCCCCAGCGCCATCGAGGGCGAAGCCACCGAGCGGGCACTCACCATGGCGCGGCTCCACGGCACCACGGCGTACATCGTGCACATGACGTGCAAGGAATCCGTGCACGCGCTCGAACGCGCCAAGCTCGGCGGCCAGCAGTGCTATGGCGAGACCTGTCCGCAGTACCTGCTGCTCGACGATCGCGTGTTCCACAAGCCCGACTTCGGCGGCTCGGCCTACGTGATGAGCCCGCCCATCCGACCGCTGCACCTGGGCCATCACGACGCGCTGTGGTCCGGGCTCTCGAACGGCATGCTCGACTCCATCGGCACCGACCACTGCCCGTTCACGCACCAGCAGAAACTGGCCGGTGCGTCCGACTTCACCAAGATCCCGAACGGCGCCGCCGGCATCGAGGACCGGCTCGCGATTCTCTACACGCACGGCGTCGTGGGCGGGAGGTTCTCGTTGGAACGCCTCGTCGAGCTGGGCGCCACCGCTCCCGCGCGCATCTTCGGGCTCGAGAAGAAGGGCACCGTGGCCGTGGGCATGGACGCCGACCTGGTGATCTTCGATCCCAATGCGAAGAGCGTGCGCAGCGCCAAGACGCATTTCAGCCGTGCGGACCGGAGCATCTTCGAGGGTTTCGAGGTGCGCGGGCGCGTGGACCGGACCATCGTCGGCGGGCGGGTCGCGTTCGAGAACGGGAAGCTCATGGCGGAGCGCGGGTCCGGGCGATTCATCGCGCGGAAGCCGACGCACTTCGCGCGGCATCCCGAGGTGCGCTCATGAGCGTCACGCCGGACGTGAGGATCCTGCCCGACGGCCGGCTGGAGTCGAAGCTCGCCGACCTGAAGCCCGTCTACACCGATGGCGAGGCCATCGCCGAGGCCAACCGCTGCCTCTACTGCCACGACGCGCCGTGCATCGCGGCGTGCCCGACGGGCATAGACATCCCCACGTTCATCCGCAAGATCGGGACCGAGAACCTGCGCGGGTCGGCGCGGACCATCCTCTCGGCCAACCTGCTCGGCTACTCGTGCGCGCGCGTGTGCCCCGTCGAAGTGCTGTGCGCCGGCGCGTGCGTGTACAACGCGTGGCATCGCACGCCCATCGCGATCGGGCGGCTGCAGCGGTACGCGACGGAGAGGCTGGTGGCTTCCGGAGGCGCCGCGTCATTGCTCACGAAAGCGCCAGCGAACGGGAAGCGCGTGGCCTGCGTGGGCGCGGGGCCGGCGTCGCTGGCGTGTGCGGGCTACCTGGCGCTCGAGGGCTGCACGGTGACCGTGTATGAGAAGCGTGCTGTCGCTGGCGGGCTCAACGTGACCGGCGTGGCACCCTACAAGATGCACGCGGAGGGCGGGCTGGCGGAAGTGGCGTTCATCCGGTCGCTTGGGGTTGAGTTCCGCACCGGCGTCGAGGTGGGGAGGAGCATCTTGCCGGAGCGGCTACTCAAGGAGCATGACGCCGTGTTCCTGGGCTGTGGCCTGGGCACGGACTCGGCGCTCGACATTCCCGGCGCGCACGGCGAGGGCGTGACAGGCGCGGTCGGCTGGATCGAGCGCATGAAGCTGGAGCGAGGCTTCGGCCTGGCCGAGGTGAAGCACGCCGTCGTGATCGGCGGCGGGAACACCGCCATTGACGCCGCGCGTGAACTGGCGCGCTTGGGCGTGCCCGACGTGGCGATTCTCTACAGGCGCACCGAGGCTGACATGAGCGGGTACAAGCACGAGCTGTCGCATGCTCGAGAAGAGGGCGTGCGACTGATCGAGCGTGCGACGCCGGAGGCGTTCGTGCGCGAGGACGGCGCGCTGCGCGCCGTGCGGCTTGCGGATGGGCGAGAGTTCGCGTGCGAACTGGCGGCGCTCGCGATCGGGCAGGGGTCGCTGGGGTCACTGGCGTCGGCGTTCGCTGGCGTGAAGACGGATGCGCGGGGGAGAGTCGAAGTTGAAGCGCTTACTGGGCGAACTTCGAACCCCAAGCTATGGGTTGGCGGAGATGCGACTGGCGGCGAGCTCGTGGTGACCGCGGTGCAGGACGGGAAGCGCGCGGCGCGGTCGATCGCGAGGGCGCTGGGGATCGCAGAGCGGGATGGCGCGGCGATGCGGGCGGGGGCGGAGTGACGAGGCTGGTGAGGGCACGACTGTCGCTCGCCCGTTGCCGTAGCTCGGACGAATAGAGCAGCGGGTTCCTTCTGCGAAGCGCCGCCCCCCTGGCGGCTCCCACCCGGTGCTTCACGCCGGCTACCGATCACATCACCTTGCCATACTCGAGCCGGATGGTCCGGTCCGCGTACGCCTCGAGTCGCGCGTCGTGCGTGGCCACCAGGACGGCCGAGCCTCGCGCGCCGGCCAGCGCTCGCAGGCGCTCGGCGACGATCCGCCCGGAATCCTTGTCGAGATGCGCGGTGGGTTCGTCGGCCAGCACTATCGCCGGGCGATGGACCAGCGCGCGGGCCACGGCAACGCGCTGCTGCTCGCCACCGGAGAGTTGCATGGGCCGACGTGAGCCGAGCGACGCGACGCCCAGCGCATCGAGCAGCTCGTCGCTGCGTTCCTCGGCCTCGTCCCGCGACGAGCCACATAGCAGCGCGGCGAGCAACACGTTGTCCCGGGCGCTCAAACCGCCGAGGAGATTCGCGCGCTGGAAGACGAAGCCGACGCGCTCGCCCCGACATCGCCGGAGCGCGGCGTGCCCCAGGCTCGCGAGCGGAACGCCCGCCAGAACCACCTGACCCCGATCCGCGGTGAGGAGTCCCGCGGCGATCGCGAGCACGGTCGTCTTGCCCGAGCCGCTCGGGCCCTCGAGCAGCACGAACTCGCCCGCCTCGACGGAGAGTGTGACGTCGGTCAGCGCGGTCACCGCGTGGCGACCGCTGCCGCGCGTCTTGGAGACGCCGGTCAGTTGCAGCACGCTCATGACTCGAATGCCTCGAGCGGGTCGATTCGGCGCAGGCGCATGACCGGTATCAGCGCGCCCGCCACGCCCGCCACGGCGAAGGCCGCAACCGTGACGAGCACGTCGCCGGGAATGAACGCGAGCTGAACAGTCGGGAGCACCTCATCCAACACGCGGCCCAGCGCTCCAGCGGCGACGGCACCCAGCAGCGTGCCGGTGAGCACGAGCTGGCCTGAGTGCAGGATCACCGCAGCGCCGATGCGCGGGATGCTCACGCCCATGGCGCCCAAGAGCGCGATGTCCGAACGGCGGTCCTCGACGAGCCCCTGAACAAGCAACGCCACCAGCAGCGCGGACGCCAGCACGCCAAGGGTCACGATGAGCAGGAGCACCGGTAGGAACCCGGCCGCGG
>JAHFBW010000229.1 GCA_023249845.1 Candidatus Eiseniibacteriota bacterium | reverse complement strand
TCGGCGCTCGGCTATCTCACGCTGGCCGCGACAGCCCTTCCGGAGGACGCGGGCGGGCTGGCCGTCTCCACGATGGGCAAGGTGATCCGCCGCGGCTGGGAATGGCTGGGCGTCACGCCGACCGCGCCGGAGCGGATCGGCGGCGTCGTGGAAGTGCCCGCGCTCGCCGAATGCCTCACGCTCAACAAGGCCGAGTTCGTGCGCACCGGCCCGCGCGGCGCCACGTACCTGGCCTACCGGAAAGCGCTGCAGGAGGTGGTCTCGCGGCAACTGGCTGTGTGGGGCGCCGAGCGCGACGGATCGGAGGAGACGCATCGCCGCGTCGCGAGACCGGTTGAGCGCGACCTGGAACGAGTGCTCGTGGATCTGGCCGACGACTTCCCGCTGCTCGCGAGCCTCGTGGAGCGCAAGGAGGGCGGACAACGCCGGCTGCCGATGGGCGCACTGGGTGGAGGCGGCGGCGCAAGCTCCATCATCGCCGCCAGCGTGGGCGGAGCGACCACGCGTGCAGAGGCGAGTGCGACGGAGGACGTGGCAGCGGCCTCAGAGCCGCCCGCCGAGGACAGGTTCGCCGCCGATGCCATGGTGGCCGAGGGCGCCCCGGCCGATCTCGCGAACGGCACGCAGACTCACGAGAACCGGGAGCCGTCGCACAGCTCGCTGTTCACGCCGCCGGTCTCGCGGGGCCCCAAGCGCCCCGGGCGTTACGGGCTCTCGATCCAGTTCGAGCGCCTGGAGGGCGAGCCCGAGATGGCGAGGCTCGTGGAGTCCACGGTGTGGGTGAACGATGCGCACCCCGCCTACCGGCGCGCGGCCGCGTCAAAGTCGGAGGGCTACCACCTGGCGCTGAGTGTCGCCATGGCGCTCGCCCCGCTGGCCGTCGAAGCGCGAGAAGAGCGCGCGTTCGTGACCACGTTCATGCAGCGCTGGGGCGAGGCGCTGGCGACGCGCGGGAAGCGACGAGGTTAGAGTAGACCGCGAAGCTGGCGGTCATTGGCCTCCGCGTCGCTGGCCCTCGCATACGGACCGCTGAGCAGGAAAGCCGGCACACCTTCGATGGCTCCGCACGGCCCGGACTTCACCTGTCCCCGGCCGAGTGCCGCCACCGCCGCGCCCTTGAACGCGAACAGCACGAGCTTCGGCTGCCATTCTCGGACCTTGCGACGGAGAAGCTTGGTACCCTCAGCCAGTTCGTGCTTTTCGAGGTCGCGGGCCGACCGAGTCGGACGCTTCACCACGTCCGAGAGCCCGTGCCCCGCCGCCAGGAACGCCTCGTCCTCATGGCCCGGAATGGCGTCGCGAAGCAGGCCGAGCGACCCCAGCCGCTTCCACAACCGCCGGCCGAGCTTGCCCTGGTAGTAATGGCCGCGCGCCACCGACGGCGGGGCGGGATTGATGCCCACGAGGAGGATGCCGCCGGGCCTCGGACGAAAGTCCGCGAGCGTTTCGTCACCCGAAGACTGTGCCCGACGCCGCGGACGTGGAGCGCGCGCCGCGGCGCGCGCCGGGCGTGCCGCTCCGGTCTGATACGGCAACGCGCCCTCCGCGACCCGCGCGGCGCGTTTGCTCATCAGCTGACGCGCCCGAGCGAGCGAATCTTCGATGTCGATCCGGCGCACGATTCCATGTGCGCGGATCAAGTCCATCATCTCCCAGTGCGATCGACCAGTATCCTCGCTCGCGCGCCCGATGGAGATCTCGCCGGTCTGATAGCGTTTCAGGGCATGCTTGAGCCGCCACTCGGAGAGCGCCTCGAGGAGGAGTTTGCGGATCAAGCTCCCCCGGTCGAGCAATTCGACCTCGGCGGCAGCCTCGATGGCCGCGATCAAGCCGGACTCGAGGCGCAGGTTCACTTGTCGGTTCTTCATCACTTGGCCTCCAGGATCAAGGCGCGGGCGCGAACCCACGAGTCGGTGGGGATGATCGTGTGTCGGGCGAGTTCGTCGAGGAGGGCGAGCGCCCGCGCCCGGTCAAGGACGCCTGCCTGAGCACACAGGCCGGGCAGTACGATGGTCTCGATGCACAGGATCCCGAGGTGTCTAGCCGCACGTGTGGCACGGTGCTCGTCGAGAAGCACCACTTCGCGTTGGGCTCCCATGGCCAGCACTTCGCTCTCTCCCGCGCCCAGGCCGAAAACTCGCGCGAGACGAATCGCGCGCTGGGATTGAGCCGCATGAAGTCTGACCGGCTTCACCACCCCCGGATCCACCGCCATTCGAATCACCGCCGCATCCGGGCTGCCGCGTTGCTCGCCCGACTCGACCGCCTCCCGGCAGACCGCAGGCGGTATCAGCAGTGACCCCAAGTACTCCGCGGCCACGGTCAATGCCCCTGCTTTGGCCAGATAGATGAGCGCGGAGGCGTCGGACGGCGTGCCGGATTCTTCCATACGCTAGCTTTTTATAGCATATGACGACGACACACGCAAGCGCCTGCACGCAGAGCTTCAAGCCTGGCCGGCAAATGGCGCCGAGGAGGCACGACGCAGGGTCAAAGTCGTTACCTCGAAGTCGGCTGTGCTCAGCGGCGTTCCGCCTACGCCGCCTTTCGCTGCTCCGGCTCGCTCGGCTCCTCGAACTTGGCCGCGAGCTTCGGCTTCTCGAGCGCCTTCATCGCCACCCACGCGCCGACCAGGCTGAAGATCATCGGCATCGCCTCCTCGCCCGGGCTCTTGGCCCACGTGAACATGTAGGCGTACCAGCCCGTGTCAAACCGGAACCCAATGTCGGGGCGCTGCTGCGCGACCCATATGCTGTAGAAGAGCACCTCGCCCAGGGCGACGCTCGACACCGTCAGCACGGCGCCGATGACGCGACCCACGGCATCCACGCGGCCCGCGCCACGCCGATAGGCCCATGCCACGAGCGCGCCGATGCCGATGGCGGCCATCGCGAAGACGCGGTGCGTGAGCGCGCCGACGCCTGCCCAGACGACCCCGCCCACGATCGCCGCGCCGGACGCCAGCAGCACGCCGTTCAAGTGCTGCGCCTCGGTCATCTCATAGGCGCGCTCGGCCATCTCGCCCTCGATCATCAGGCGCTGCTGGCAGGTGGTGCACATCATCATGGGTTGCTCGTCCACGACCACGAACTTCTGTGCCTGTCCCGCGGGGCACGTCTCGCACCGGCCGCGAAACCCCGGCGTCGAGCGCACGATCGACTCGATCAGCGCATCCACCCACGCCTGGATCTGCGCCGGCTTGGGCGCCTTGAGCGCGTACCTACGTCGCCAGACGAGCGAGGTCGGCCCGAGCAGGAACTCGGGGCGCGCGTTCCAGCGCACGATCTGCTTCTTGCCGCTGTCCAACTCCATCTTGCGGCGCGGGGCGCCCTTGGCCGGCAGCGCGTCGAGCGAGCTGTCGCCGACGAGCGAATCGCGCAGCCGCTCCACGTTCTCCACGCTCGGGAAGCGAATGAGCACATGCAGCCCCGGATCCTCATCGCGCCCCCAGTGCACTCGGAAAAGCAGGCCCTTGCGCATGCCGAGCACGCGCTCCGTGCGATGCATCCAACCCTTCTCGGGAACGTGCGTGGCGCCCCACTGGCGCGCCCACTGCTGCCATTGGTCTTTGAGGAAGAGAGACATGGACCAGGTCCTCGAGGGCACGACGGGTGACGGGCGCAGGGGAGCTGCGGCGAAGGCCCTGTGCTCGCCGCCCACTTGCCCGGCGGGTGGCCCTCGTGGCCGCATGACGCTGGGCGTTCGCCGGAGTCATCGGCTGGTGCGGACGCCATCTCCACTCGTCGACCGACGCGTTGCGTGGGCCAACACGCGGCGGCTGGAGGGCCGCGTGGTGAGCCGCTAAGGTGCCGCGATGCTCCCTCGCCACGTGATCGTCGTGGGCGCCGGCGCCGCCGGGGTCACGGCCGCGTTGCGCGCCGCTCAGGCCGGAGCGCGCGTCACGCTCTTGAACGCCCACCCGCGCGTCGGACTCAAGATCCTGATGAGCGGCGGCACCCGCTGCAACGTGACGCATCGAGAGGTGACCGAGCGCGACTTCCACGGCGGCTCGCCGAACGTGGTGCGCCGCGTGCTGCGCGCATTCACGCCCGAGCAGACGCGACGTTGGTTCGAAGAGGAACTGGGCGTGGCGTTGAAGCTCGAGGAGTCGGGCAAGTATTTCCCGGTGAGCGACGACGCGCAGACCGTGCTCGACGCCTTGCTCGCGGCGTGCGAGCGGGCGGGCGTTGCTTTGCGTAGCGGAGCACGTGTTGTGAGGCTCGTGCGCGCGGGCGATGCGTGGCGAGCGGGCGTGCAGCACGTGCGCGGCAGCGTGGAGTTCGGCGAGGGCGTGGCACCGGCCGGGCAGTCGAGCTGGCCGCTGCCCGCCGTTGAGCCCGAAGAGTGGCTCGAGGCCGATGCAGTGGTACTGGCAAGTGGCGGCTTGAGCTTCCCGCGCACCGGCAGCGATGGCACTGGCTACGCGTTGGCGCTTGCGCTCGGCCATACGCTGGTGCCGACAGTGCCGGCGCTCACGCCACTGGTCGCGGTGGATCCGCTCTGCCACTCGGCCCAGGGCGTGACGCTCGAGACCGAGCTGGCGCTGTGGGTGGACGGCCGCGTCGCCGAACGCGTCACCGGCTCGCTGCTGTTCGCACACTTCGGCGTAACCGGTCCCGCGGCGCTGGACCTCTCGCGGCATTGGCATGGCGCCGAGGGCCACGCGCGCAGGGTGACCATGTCGTTCCTGCCCGGCCTCTCGCTCGAGGCGATCGAGCGGGAGTGGGTGGCCTACGCCGAGGCGAACCCTCGCCGCGGCGCGCGCACCTGGCTCGGTGAGCGGCTGCCCGAGCGCATCGCCGACGTGCTGACGAGCGAGAGCGGGCTGGGCGGGGCGGCGATGTCGCAGGTTCCTCGTGAGCGACGAAGCAAGCTGCTGCGCGGGCTCCTCGAGCGCGACTTGGGTGTGACCGGGACGCTCGGCTACGAGAAGGCAGAAGTGACGGCGGGGGTAGTGCTGCTCGCGGAGGTGGACGCGTCCACGCTGGAGTCGCTCGTGGCGCCGGGGCTCTGGCTGTGCGGAGAGATCCTCGATGTGGAGGGGAGGCTCGGAGGGTTCAACTTCCAGTGGAGCTGGTCGAGTGGGACCGTGGCGGGGCGGGCGGCGGCAACATGAAATGCGACCCACGGCATTAACCCCAAGGAGAGCGCTTGGGTAGCGGTGAGGCGCGGACGGTTTCTGCATCAGTGGCGGCTCGAAGCGCGCCACATTTCCTTCTACCGCAGCTCGCCTTTGACCCTTGTCATCAAGCTCGCCAGGTCCACCGCAACGGCCCCAGGTGTCCCAAACGCCAACTGTGCACTTAGAACACGAGCACCAATACGGAAATACAAGCATGCCCATATTCTGGCATTGCGACAAAGTACATCGTCTTCCGCCGCCCCCTGCTCGATCGCGCAGTTGAGCCGTCTGACTTCGTATGCGCTCATGGCGAAAGCGCACGCGCACATCGTTAGGGCACACTGTTCGCGCAATGTGTTCGCCAATAACCCGCCCTCATGTGGATCCGCACACAGAGTTGGTAAGCGCCACATCTCCTCAAAAAGAACCGTGGTTAGATCCACTGCAATCTGGAATGAACCAACAAACCTGTCTTCTCCCTTTTGATGTAGTGCCGTC
>JAHFBW010000228.1 GCA_023249845.1 Candidatus Eiseniibacteriota bacterium | reverse complement strand
TGTCGTCCAGACACGACTGCGTCGCGACCGGGCTCTGCTCCTTGTCTGGCGCGGCCTGGACGTATTCTCGCGACGCAGCTCATGAATAGTCCCCGCTAGAGGAACCCATGCTCTGCCAGATCTGCGGCAAGAATCCCGCCAGCGTTCACTTCACGGAGATCCACGACAACAAGATGTCGGAGATCCACGTGTGCGAGCGCTGCGCTGAGGAGAAGGGCATGCATATGCCGGCGGAACAGCACAAGTTCGAGATCGCCGACCTGCTCGCCGGGATGGTGGACACCATGACGCACACCGACGAGGAACGCGTCGGCCACGTCCAGTGCCCGCGCTGCGGGCTCCTCTACTCGTCGTTCAAGGAGACCGGTCGGCTGGGCTGCAGCGAGTGCTACTCGGCGTTCCAGTTCCAGCTGCGTCCGCTGCTGCGGCGCATCCACGGCGACACGCGCCACCGCGGCAAGGCGCCGACCCACGGCGGGGGACACGAGTCCGGACCGCGGCAGATCCAGCGGCTGCACGACGAGCTCCAGCGCGCGGTCGAGCGCGAGGAGTTCGAGAAAGCGGCAAGCATCCGCGACGAGATCCGCAAGCTCGAAGCCGAGCGCGCCGCCGCGGCGCCAAGGGAGCGCAAGTGAGCACGCCGCGCTCGTTCGACGAGCTGTTCGCCGGCAGCGCGCCCTGGCTCCGGGGCGAGGGTCCGCATGCCGAGATGGTTCTGTCCACGCGCATCCGGCTGGCGCGCAACCTGCGCGATATCCCGTTCACGCACCGCGCGCGTGACGAGCAGCTCCACGGCGTGCTCGCCAGCGTCGTGTCGGCGACGCAGCCGTCGAAGCTGCTGGCGGACGGGCTGCTGCTGCGCATGCAGGACATGACCCCGATCGAGCGTCAGGTGCTGGTCGAGCGCCATCTCGTGTCGCACGAGCTCGGGGACGGCGCGCGCCCGCGCGGGATCTACGTGGCGCCGGACGACCGCGTCTCGATCATGATCAACGAAGAGGACCACCTGCGACTTCAGGCTTTGACGCCGGGGTTCCAGCTCGCCGAAGCGTGGTCGCTCGCGGACCGCACCGACGACGACCTCGACCAGTCGCTCGACTACGCCTATTCCGACGAAATCGGCTACCTGACGGCATGTCCGACGAATGCCGGCACGGGGCTGCGCGCCTCGGTGCTGATCCACCTGCCCGCGCTCGTGCTGCTGGAGGAGATCCAGCGAGTCTTGAAGAGCATCATGCAGGTGGGCTTGAACGTTCGCGGACTCTACGGCGAACACAGCGAGATCATGGGCAACCTGTTCCAGATCTCGAACCAGACCACGCTCGGCCGCAGCGAGCGCGACTCCATCGAGAGCCTGGAACGCGTCACGCGGCAGATCATCGAGACCGAGGAGCGCGCTCGCGAGCGCATGCTGCGCGACGCGCGCACCCAGCTCGAGGACAAGGTGTGGCGCGCCTATGGCACGCTGCGGTTCTGCCGTACCATCCAGGCGAAGGAAGTGATCAACCTGTGCTCGGCGGTGCGACTGGGGGTGGCGATGGGCTTGGACGGCCTGTGCCCGCTGCGCGTCGTGAACGAGCTTCTCGTACTGACGCAGCCCGCGCACCTGCAGCGCCAGGCCGGCGTCGAGATGACACCTTCGGAACGGAACGTCCACCGGGCCCGAGTCGTGCGCGAGCGGCTGACCGCCGCCGAGCGCGAGACGCGGAACGGCAACCCCTAGAGGAGGAGCGCCACCGCTTTCCGGCGGGGGCCACAGTCCCCATGCACGACAAGTTCACCGAGCGGGTCCGCAAGGTCATCTACCTGGCGCGCGAAGAAGCGGCGCGCCTGCAGCACGACTACATCGGCACCGAACACCTGCTGCTCGGCGTCATCCGCGAGGGAGAAGGCATCGCCGCGACCGTGCTCAACAATCTCGGCCTCGACCTGGACCGCATCCGGCAGGAGGTCGAGAACATGGTGAGCGCCTCGGGCGGCACCATGACGATCGGTGAGATCCCGTTCACGCCGCGCGCGAAGCGCGTTCTGGAGCTGGCGGTCGAAGAGGCGCGTTCGCTGGGCCACAACTACGTCGGCACCGAGCACCTGCTGCTGGGTCTCATCCGCGAGGGCGAGGGCGTGGCAGCGAAGGTCCTGCTCGAGCTGGGCGTGGACCGCAAGCGCGTGCGCGAGGAGACGCTCAAGCTCCTGGGCGGCACGCCGAGCTCGTCGTCCAGCACGGAGCGCGGCGAGGAGCGCGCCGAGACGCCAGCCCTGAACCAGTTCGGCCGCGACCTCACATCGCTGGCGCGCGAGGGCAAGCTGGACCCGGTCATCGGACGCGAAAAAGAGATCGAGCGCGTCGTGCAGGTGCTGTCCCGCCGCAAGAAGAACAACCCCGTGCTGATCGGTGAACCCGGTGTGGGCAAGACCGCGATCGCCGAGGGTCTGGCCCAGCGCATCATCGCGTCCCAGGTGCCCGAGAGCCTCAAGAACAAGCGCATCGTGACGCTCGACCTCGCGGCCGTCGTGGCGGGCACCAAGTACCGCGGCCAGTTCGAGGAGCGGTTGAAAACGGTGATGAACGAGATCCGCGAGTCGAAGGACACTGTCATCTTCATCGACGAGCTTCACACGATCGTCGGCGCGGGCGGCGCCGAGGGCGCCATTGACGCGTCGAACATGCTGAAGCCGGCGCTCGCGCGCGGCGAGCTCCAGTGCATCGGCGCCACGACGCTCGACGAGTACCGCAAGTACATCGAGAAGGACGGCGCGCTCGAGCGACGGTTCCAGCCGGTCATGGTGGACCAGCCGAGCATTGACGACACCATCAAGATCCTGATGGGCCTGCGCGACAAGTACGAGGCGCACCACGGCGTGAAGGTCACGGACGGCGCCATCGTACAGGCCGTGAAGCTCGCAGACCGCTACATGAACGATCGATTCTTCCCGGACAAGGCCATCGACGTCATCGACGAAGCGTGCGCCCGCGCGCGCCTGTCCGTGAGCACGGTGCCGTCCGAGATCCACGACCTCGAGAAGAAGCTCGAAGAGGTCGTGAAGGAGAAGGAGGCGGCGATCCGCGGCCAGGAGTACGAGAAGGCGGCACGCCTTCGCGACAAGGAAAAGGACCTGCGTTCGCGCCGCAACGACCTGAAGAAGTCGTGGTCGGAGAGCAAGCGCGACCAGAGCGTGCAGGTGGACGAGGACTTGATCGCGGCTGTGCTCTCGGTCATGACCGGCATTCCGGTCGTGAAGCTCGCCGCGGAGGAGAGCGAGAAGCTCCTGCGTATGGAGGACGAGCTCAAGAAGCGCGTCGTCGGCCAGGACGAGGCCGTCTCGGCGGTGTCGCGTGCCGTGCGGCGCAACCGTGTCGGACTGCGCGATCCCAAGCGGCCGATCGGCTCGTTCATTTTCCTCGGGCCCACTGGTGTTGGAAAGACCGAGCTGGCTCGTGCGCTCGCGACCTACCTGTTCGACAACGAGAACGCCTTGATTCGCATCGACATGAGCGAGTACATGGAGAAGTTCTCAGTGTCACGTCTGGTCGGCGCGCCTCCCGGCTACGTGGGTTACGAAGAGGGCGGCCAGCTGACCGAGAAGGTGCGACGCAAGCCCTACTCCGTCGTGCTACTGGACGAGGTCGAGAAGGCGCACCCGGACGTGTTCAACGTACTGCTTCAGGTCTTGGACGACGGTGTGCTCACGGACAGCTCGCGCCGCAAGGTGGACTTCAAGAACACCGTCATCATCATGACGTCCAACCTGGGCGGTCGTCAGATCATCATGGGCGGGCAGAAGCTGGGCTTCAAACAGAAGGACGAGGCGCAGCAGTTCAGCGCCATCAAGTCCACCGTGCACGACGAGTTGAAGCGCACGTTCAATCCCGAGTTCCTGAACCGCATCGACGACGTCATCGTGTTCCACGGCCTCGTGCGCGAGCACATGAAGGAGATCGTCAGCATCCTGCTTGGCCAGTTCGGCGCGAGGTTGAAGCTTCAGGACATCACGATCGAGTTGACACCCGAGGCGACCGAACTGCTGATCGACAAGGGCTTCGATCCCACGCTGGGCGCGCGGCCCTTGAAGCGCGCGATCCAGCGGCTGCTCGAGGATCCGTTCGCGGAGTACATCCTCAAGGGCCAGATCCCGCCAGGTACGAACGTGAAGGTGACGCGCAAGGACGACCAGCTGGATTTTGGCACGGCGCCCGCGCCGTCGCCGTCGCCGGCCCCGGCGGTTCCGAGCGCCTGATCGCGCACGGGTCGACGAGCTGACCGCCGCCGGGCTTCCTCGCGGAGCCCGGCGGTTTGCATTTCCGGGAGCTTCGCCGAAGCGCGGAACGCGAACCGCCGGAACGGGGTAGGAGAACGCACCTTCCGCGCCGGGCGCGCGCTGGACAAGGGCCGCGCTCTTGTCCATCATCGCGCGTCAACTCCCCCCAGCACTGGCCACGCCGCCCGCCTCGCGGTCGCAGGGACGCCGTTCCCGAGGGTGTGGGCTGGGAGCCTTCCGTGGCCACAGGAGAGCCTCGATTGCCCGACCCCTCGATGTCGCAACGCAGGTTCCGGCGCACGTTCTGGCCCAGGGCCCTGGTCCTCGCGTGCCTATGCCTCGGCGGGGCGCGTGTCGCGGCCGCCCAGACACCGACGGAACCGCCTCGAGAACCGACCGCGGAGGCGCCATCGGCTCCGCCGGTCATCGGCAACATCCGCGTCCAGGGCAACGCGTTCGTGGACTCGACGCGCATCCTGCGCACGTTCGAGGTGCACTCCGGCATGACGTTCGCTTCGGATATGGTCCGGCGAGGCCTGCGGAAGCTCGGTGCGCTCGGACTGTTCTCGAACTACCGGGTGGACCAGTTCAAGCATCCGGATGAGAACATCGTGGACCTGGTCATCGTCGTGACCGAACGGCCGCGCATCGCGCAGATCTCGTTCGATGGCCAGAAGCAGCGCGAGGATGCCGACCTCGAGAAAAAACTGTTCCTGAAGGTCGGGGAGACCTACTCGCCAACGTCAGCGGCGAACCAGGTGGATTCGCTGCTCCGCTACTACCGCGAAGAGGGCTTCCCGCGCGCGCGCATCACGAGCCGGGCGGACACGCTCGAGGGCCGCAACGAAGTGCACCTCAAGTTCCTCGTCAACGAGGGCGAGAAGGTGCGCATCACGAGCGTCCGTTTCGAGGGGCGCGAGGCGTTCCCCGAAAAGCGCCTGCGCAAGGTCATGAAGACGAAGGCGAAGTGGTTCCTGGGCGGCGGCCAGTTGAAGGACGAGACGTTCGAGGAAGACCGCGAAAAGCTCGAGGGCTGGTACCACGACCACGGCTACCGCGACATGACCGTGGGATCATTCCGTCTGGACCCCGGCGCCGAACCCCGTGCGCTGACGCTCACCGTGACGCTGTCCGAGGGGCGCCGCTATCTCCAAGGCTCGACGGCGTGGAGCGGCAACCAGGTCGTGAACACGACCGAGCTCGAGAAGGCGTGGCCCAAGAAGGGCGGGCCACTCTACAGCAAGGCGCGAATCCAGAAGGCCATGGCCGACGCCTACGGCGCGTACGCGGAACAGGGCTACCTCTACGTGAGTCTCGAGCCGCGCGAGACCGTCGTGCGGGACTCCGTCGTGGACGTGGAGTTCGGCAT
>JAHFBW010000227.1 GCA_023249845.1 Candidatus Eiseniibacteriota bacterium | reverse complement strand
CCGCGGACCGACGTGCGATGGCCTCGGCGAACGCGCGGAACCACGGGCGTGAATCGTGCGGGCCGGGGCTCGCCTCGGGGTGGTACTGGCAGGACAGCACCGGGAGGCCGCGATGCACCATGCCCTCGAGCGTCCTGTCGTTGCCACTCCAATGCGTGAGCTCGAACTCACCCGCCGCGACCGTGTCCGCGTCCACCATGAACCCGTGGTTCTGGCTCGTGACCTCGACGACACCCGTGCGGCGGTCGATGACGGGATGATTCGCGCCGCGATGGCCGAACTTGAGCTTGCGCGTCTTGGCGCCGAACGCGAGACCAAGCAACTGGTGGCCGAGGCAGATGCCGAGCGTGGGTACCTTCTCCGCCAGCTCGCGCGCGGTGTCGATCGCGAAGCCGAGTGGCTCCGGGTCGCCCGGGCCGTTCGAGAGCAGCACGCCGTCCGGCATCAGCGCCAGCACGTCCGCGGCGGTGGTGCGCGCGGGCACCACTCTCACGCGGAAACCCTCGGCCTTGAGCCGGCGCAGGATGTTGTACTTGGCGCCGAAGTCGCACACCACGACCAGTGGCTTCTCGTGTTCGGCAGCCGGCTCGTTCGGCGTGGGGCCGGCAACACCCCACCAATAGGGCTCGACGCACGTGACGACGTCGGCCAGCGCGAGCCCTTCCATGCGCGGACTCGATCGCGCCTTGTCCACGAGTTCGTCGGCGTTGGTGCCGGCCGTGGACAGGCACCCGCGCATCGTGCCCTTGTCGCGCAGGTGTCGCGTGAGCGCGCGCGTGTCCACGCCCGCGAGCCCCGGCAGGCCCTTCTCGGCGAGTAGCGCGTCGAGCGTCCCCGTACTCCGCCAGTTGCTCGGCCGCTCGCACAGGTCGCGGCACACCATGCCCTGTGCGCGCAGCCCAGCGCTCTCCCAATCCTCGTCGTTCACCCCGTAGTTGCCGATCAGCGGGTACGTGAACGTGAGGATCTGACCGCAGTACGAGGGGTCCGACAGCACCTCCTGGTAGCCGGTCATGGCGGTGTTGAACACCACTTCGCCAGTGGTCTCGGTCTCGGCGCCGAATCCCTCGCCCCGGAACACGCGGCCGTCCTCGAGTGCCAGCACCGCTTCACGGCGCGTCATCGCGCGGACTCCTCGGCGACCGGCCGTTCGAACACGACCTCGTCTGCGGTATGCGTGATGCGGCCCTCGCGCATGGTGACGAGCACCTTCCCGCGCAGCCGCCAGCCGGCGAACGGTGTGTTGCGACCCTTGGTGTGGAATGACTCCGGGTCCACCACCCACGCCTCCTTCGGGTCGAACAACACCAGGTCCGCCTGCGAGCCGGGCTCGAGCGACACGGGAGTCAGGCCCAGCACGCGGCGCGGCGCCTCGGTCCACAGTTCGATCGCGCGCGCGAGCACGAGGTGCCCCGGCTCGACCAGGTAGGTGAGCGTCAGCGCCAGCGCGGTCTCCAGCCCGACGATGCCGAACGGCGCCTCGCTGAACGGCCGTGACTTCTCGTCGGCCGTGTGCGGAGCGTGGTCGGTGCTGAAGCAGTCCACGGTGCCGTCCACGATGGCGGCGATGCACGCCTCCCGGTCTGCCTCGGAGCGGAGCGGTGGATTCATCTTGGCCGACGTGTCGTAGTCGCCCACGGCCTCGTCGGTGAGCACCCAGTAATGCGGGCACGTCTCGCCCGTGACCGCGAGGCTTCGGCGTTTCGCGTCCCGGAGCGCGTCGAAAGACGCGCTGTGCGAAAGATGCGCGAGGTGCACGCGCCCGCCGGTGAGTTCGGCCAAGTCGGCGTCGCGCCGGCACATCACGCTCTCGGCCGCCCCGGGGATTCCGCGGAGCCCGAGGCGTGTCGCGGTGAAGCCCTCGTGCATGACGCCGTCGGCCTTGAGGCCCGGATCCTCCTCGTGGCAGATGATCGGCAACCCGGTGGGCCTCGCGTACTCGAGCGCGTGGCGCATCACCGCCGCGTTCGTCACCGGGTGGCCGTCGTCGCTGAACGCAACCGCTCCGGCGCGCGCGAGCGCATCGAGCGGCGCCAGTCGCTCACCACGCTGCCCCACGGTGACCGCGGCGATGGGCAGGACCTCACAATGCCCGGCCGCCTCACCGCGACGGCGCACCCACTCGACCCACGCCGCGGTGTCCACGACCGGATCGGTGTTCGGCATGCACGCCACCGCGGTGAATCCACCCGCGGCGGCCGCGCGCGTGCCCGTCTCGATCGTCTCCTTCGCGGACTGGCCGGGCTCGCGCAGGTGCACGTGCGGATCTACCAGGCCAGGCGCCACGACGGCGCCGCGCGCTTCGAACACGCGCGCGTGCGCACCCGGATGCTTCGGCGCAGGCACCACCACGCCGTCCTCGACCGCGAGCGTCAGCCGCTCGCCCGTCCGCCAGTGCGTGACGTTTCGGAACAGCGTGAGCGCGCTCACCGAGCCGCCACCTCGATCGTGAATCCGTGCGGGCGGCGCACGGCGTCGGCGCAGCGCTTGAGCAGTGCGCAGCGCACCGCGACGCCGTTCGCCACCTGGGCGAGGATGCGAGAGCGTGGCCCGTCGGCCACCTCGTGTGCCAGCTCGATGCCGCGGTTGACCGGCCCCGGGTGCATGACCACCCCGTGCGGCGCCATGCGCGCGACGCGCTCGGGGGTCAGCCCCCAGAGCCCCGCGTACTCGGACAGCGACGGCAGCAGCCCTTTCGCCATGCGCTCGTGCTGGATACGCAATGCCAACACCGCGTCCACGCCATCGAGTGCCTGCTCGAGCGAGCCTGCGACCTCGCAGCCGAGTTGCTCGACGTCTGCGGGCAGCAGCGTGCCCGGGCCGCAGACCGTGACCCGCGTACCCAGCGTGGCGAGCCCCGCGATCGCCGAGCGCGCGACGCGCGAATGCGCGATGTCGCCCACGATGACGAGCCGGCGGCCGTCGAAACGGCCGTCCCACGCGTCGTGAAGCGTGAGCAGGTCCAGCAGCCCCTGCGTCGGGTGCTCGTGCATGCCATCGCCGGCGTTCAGCACACCCATCGTGCCGAGCTGGCGCGCGAGCCACGCCGGCGCGCCCGACGAGGGATGCCGCACCACCACGAGCGCCGCGCCCATCGCCTCGAACAGCCGCACTGTGTCGAGCAGCGTCTCGCCCTTGTTGAGCGAGCTCGCCGCGCTCGAGAACACCACCACGTTGGCGCCCAGGCGCTGCGCCGCGATCTCGAACGACGTGCGCGTGCGCGTGGAGTCCTCGATGAACGCGAGCACCACGGTGACGCCGGCCAGGTCCGTGCGGTTGGGCTCGCCGAGCGTGAGCCATGCGCGTTCGCGGGCCGAGGCGTCGATCAGTGCGATCAACTGCTCGCGCGAAAGCCCTTCCAGCGCCAGGAAGTGGCGCGGGTCGGCGGCGGGCACGCGGCCCTCCGGGAAGCCGGTCGCGGGCAGCCCGTGCGAGCGCCCGGCAGGCGAATGCACACCCGCCGTCTCGGGGGACGGGGTAGAAAAAATCCCGGCGCCGGGCGGCGTCGGGGCATGCGCAAGCGTTTCGGCTGTCATGGCACCGGTCTCCTGGCGGACTCTCGGGACCGCCTTAAGGGGTGGAGTTCTGGCACGAACCGGCGAGGAATATACGGGCGCCGGGCCCGGCGTTCAAGCCGCGCTATGGCCGCCCAGGTGCGCCGGCCCACTGTCCCCGGGGACAGTTCCGGCGACGCTTGTGGCTGCCTACAGCAGCGTCCCGCGCAGTATCAGGCTCGCGATCGTGAAGTAGATCACGATGCCGGTCACGTCCACGAGCGTCGCCACGAACGGGGCCGACGCGCTCGCGGGGTCCAGGCCGGCGCGCCTCAGCATGAACGGCAGCATCGAGCCGGAGAGCGTGCCGAACAGCACGACGCCCGTGACGCTGCCCGCGATGGTGAATGCGAGCTTGAGCGTGTGCGGACCGTACGCGTGGAACAGCCCCTGCCACAGGAACACGCGCGCCATGCCGACGAGGCCCAAGATGGCGCCGATGGCCGCGCCTTGGACCAGTTCTCTATGCATGACGCGCCACCAGTCCCCGAGCGTCACTTCCCCGAGCGCCATGGCACGGATCACCAGCGTGGACGCCTGTGAGCCCGAGTTGCCGCCGCTCGAGATGATGAGCGGGATGAACACCGACAGCACGACGGCCTTGGCGATCTCGTCCTCGAACCGTCCCATCGCGGTCGCGGTCAGGAGCTCACCCACGAACAGCACCATGAGCCACACGACGCGCTTGGAGAGCATCGAGCGGAACCCCACCTGAAGGTAGGGCGCCTCGAGCGCTCGCGTACCGCCGATCTTCTGGATGTCCTCCGTGGCCTCTTCCTGGATCACGTCGACGATGTCGTCCACGGTCACGATGCCCTGCATGCGGCCGTCGGCGTCCACGACGGGGATGGCCTGCAGGTCGTGCTCGGCGAACAACCGGCTCAGCGCTTCCTGGTCCATGTCCGAGCGCGCGGTCACGAGGTCGGTGGCCATGACGTCGCGCACGGTGCGCTCGCTCGCCGCCGCGAACAGCTCACGCAGCGAGACCACGCCCACGAGGCGGTGGTCCGCGTCGTTCACGTACACGTAGTACACGTTCTCCAGGTGCTCGCGCGCCTGCCTGCGCAGGTAGCTCAGCGCCTCGTCCACGCTCACGTCCGCGCGCACGCGCGCGTAACGCGGGTTCATGAGGCCGCCGGCGTCGTCCTCGGCGTAGGCGAGCAGCGCCATGACCTCACGCCGGGTCTGTTCGTCGAGCAGCGCCAGCAGCCCCTCGCGCTCCTGATCGTTGGAGGCCTGCACGAGGTCGGCGGCGTCATCCGGCGGTAGCAGCCGCATCCACGACCGTCGCTGTTCGGGCGCGATGGCGCACACCAGCTCGGCTTGGTCACGAGCCGACACTTCGAGGAAGAAGTCCTCGGCCTCGGGCCGCGGCAGGTCGATGAAGCCCTCGAGCCGGTCTTCGGGCGCCAGAAGCCGCCAGGACTCGCGGAGGTCGTCTAGCGCGAGGCCGGATTCGCTCTCGGCTTCGCGACGGAGGCTGGTCATTCGCTCGCTCCGCGGGACAGGGGCGGCCTCGCGTCGAGGCATGGACGGGTGCCGAGCCAACCTACTCCGCGGCGCGCGCGACCGTCCAGCGCGAACAGCTCGAAACGACCGTGAACATCGCACGCGGATCGCGTCTCGCTCGAGCGAGGCCCGGGCCGCACGCGCTCCGCTCGCCTAAGCCTTCGGCGCCGAGCCCTCCGCGGGAGCGAAGAACACCGCGATCGAGAGCTCCTCGGTGATGTCGTGGAAGCGATGCTCGACGCGCGCGGGCACGAACACGACACTGCCCGGCTCCACAGCGCGCTCCTCGTCACCCACACGGATGCGGCCCCGGCCGCGAAGCACGAGGTACGCCTCGTCCTCACCGTGCGGCTGCTGCGGGTCCACGCCGCCGGCGGCGAGCACGTAGAGCCCCATGCTCATCGTCGGCCGCCGCAGGAACTCCTGGTAGAGCGCACCGCGCGCCCTCCGCCGCAGTTCGACGTACGCGATCTCGAACGCGTCCATGGCGGCCCTAGCGGGGACTATTCATGAGCTGCGTCGCGAGAATATGTCCAGGCCGCGCCAGACAAGGAGCTGAGCCCGGTCGCGACGCAGTCGTGTCTG